>CBIHQF010000290.1:0-5773 GCA_966211665.1 uncultured Pseudomonas sp.
GCCTGACCGCGCCGCTGCTCGAGCAACTGGCCGAGCGCTGCCCGAACCTGATCGGTTACAAGGATGGTCTGGGCGATATCGAGCTGATGGTGTCGATCCGCCGCCGCCTCGGCGAGCGCTTCAGCTACCTCGGCGGCCTGCCGACCGCGGAAGTCTATGCCGCGGCCTACAAGGCCCTGGGCGTGCCGGTGTATTCCTCGGCGGTGTTCAACTTCATCCCGAAAACCGCGATGGATTTCTACCGCGCCATCGCCCGCGACGATCACGCCACCGTCGGCAAGATCATCGACGAGTTCTTCCTGCCGTATCTGGATATCCGCAACCGCTGCAAGGGCTATGCGGTGAGCATCGTCAAGGCCGGCGCGAAGATTTCCGGTTACGACGCCGGCCCCGTGCGTGCGCCGCTGACCGACCTGAACGCCGATGAGTACGAACGACTCGCGGTGTTGATCGAAGCCCAGGGCGCGCAATAACGCCGTCATTCACTCGCGGCGCATCGCGCGCCGCATCGCAACAGGAGGCTACTCGTGGCCAGTGCACTGCGCTTTGACAACTATATCGACGGCCAATGGGTCGCCGGTGCCAGCTATACCAGCAACATCAACCCCTCGGACCTGGCCGATGTGGTCGGCGAGTACGCCCAGGCCGACGTCGCCCAGGTCGAGCAGGCCATCGCGGCCGCCCGCGCGGCGTTCCCGGCCTGGTCGGCGTCCGGCATTCAGGCGCGCAGCGACGCGCTGGACAAGGTCGGCAGCGAAATCCTCGCCCGCCGCGAAGAGCTCGGCGCCTTGCTCGCCCGCGAGGAGGGCAAGACCCTGCCCGAAGCCATCGGCGAGGCGACCCGCGCCGGCAATATCTTCAAGTTCTTCGCTGGTGAATGCCTGCGTCAGGCCGGCGAAGTGCTGGCTTCGGTACGCCCCGGCGTGTCGGTGGAGATCACCCGTGAACCGCTCGGCGTGGTCGGCCTGATCACCCCGTGGAACTTCCCCATCGCGATTCCCGCCTGGAAAGTCGCCCCGGCCCTGGCCTACGGCAACTGCGTGGTGTTGAAACCGGCCGACCTGGTGCCGGGCTGCGCCTGGGCCATCGCCGAAATCATCTCGCGCGCCGGTTTCCCGGCCGGGGTGTTCAACCTGGTGATGGGCAGCGGCCGGGTGGTCGGTGAAACCATCGTGCAGCACCAGCAGGTCGACGGCATCAGCTTTACCGGCTCGGTCGGCGTCGGCCGCAGCATCGCCGCCAGCTGCGTGGCGCGCCAGGCCAAGGTGCAACTGGAGATGGGCGGCAAGAATCCGCAAATCATCCTCGACGACGCCGACCTGAAGACCGCGGTCGAGCTGTCGGTGCAAAGCGCGTTCTACTCCACCGGCCAGCGTTGTACCGCCTCCAGCCGCCTGATCGTCACTGCCGGCATCTACGATCAATTCGTCGCGGCTATGGCCGAGCGGATGCAGTCGATCACCGTCGGCAATGCCCTGGACAAGGGCGTGGATATCGGCCCGGTGGTGTCCCAGGCGCAGCTGGATCAGGACCTGCGCTATATCGAAATCGGCAAGCAGGAAGGCGCGCGCCTGGTCTGCGGCGGCACGCGGGTGAGCTGCGAGAAGGACGGCTACTACCTGGCGCCGACATTGTTCGCCGACAGCACGGCGGACATGCGCATCAGCCGCGAAGAGATCTTTGGCCCGGTGGCCAATGTGGTCAAGGTCGCAGATTACGAAGAAGCCCTGGCCATGGCCAACGACACCGAGTTCGGCCTGTCCGCCGGTATCTGCACCACCTCGCTGAAGTACGCCAACCACTTCAAGCGCCACGCCCAGGCCGGTATGGTCATGGTCAATCTGCCCACTGCCGGGGTGGACTACCACGTGCCGTTCGGTGGTCGTAAAGGTTCGTCCTATGGTTCGCGCGAGCAGGGCCGTTACGCTCAGGAGTTCTATACCACGGTGAAGACCACCTATATCGGTTAGCAGCCTGGCGTCGGTGTGGTGGATGAAAAAAGCGTCATCCACCCTACGTTTTTACGCAACACGGTTACGACCCGTAGTCAGTAGCCCGGGTTAGGGTCTCAACCGCGTAGGGTGGATCACGCTTCACCGATCCACCATGGCTTCGGTGTGGCGGATGAAAAAGCGTCATCCACCCTACGGCCCCAATAAGAGCTTTATCCCGCCTAACAACAGGGGAACGGTCATGAGTACAGATAACGCCGCCGGCGCCTTTACCGGCGCCCCGCGGATCACCGAGCTGCAGGTGGTGCCGGTCGCCGGCCATGACAGCATGCTGCTGAATCTGAGTGGCGCCCACGGGCCATTTTTCACCCGCAATATCCTGATTCTCAAAGACAACGCCGGGCGCGTCGGGGTCGGCGAAGTGCCGGGCGGCGAAGCCATTCGTCAGACCCTGGAAGACGCACGCGCGCTGCTGGTCGGCCAATCCATTGGCAACTACAACGGCCTGCTCAATCAGGTGCGCAAGGTCTTCGCCGGCCGCGATGCTGGCGGCCGGGGCCTGCAGACCTTCGATCTGCGTATCACTATTCATGCGGTCACCGCTCTGGAGGCGGCGCTGCTCGATCTGCTCGGCCAGCACCTCGGCGTGCCGGTGGCGGCCTTGCTCGGCGAAGGCCAGCAGCGCGATGCGGTGGAGATGCTCGGCTACCTGTTCTATATCGGCGATAAGGGCAAGACCGACCTCGGTTACCGCGACGAACGCCAGGCCGACGACGCCTGGTTCCGGTTGCGTAACGAAGAAGCCCTGACGCCGGAAACCATCGTCCGTCAGGCGGAGGCGGCCCATGCGCGCTACGGCTTCAACGACTTCAAACTGAAAGGCGGGGTGCTGCGTGGGGCCGAGGAAGTCGAGGCGATTCGCGCCCTGGCCGAGCGCTTCCCGCAGGCGCGGGTGACCCTCGATCCGAACGGCGGCTGGTCCCTGGCCGAAGCCATTGATCTGTGCCGCGATCTGCACGGTGTGCTGGCCTATGCCGAAGACCCCTGCGGTGCGGAAAACGGCTATTCCGGTCGCGAGGTGATGGCCGAGTTCCGCCGCGCCACCGGCCTGCCGACCGCGACCAATATGATCGCCACCGACTGGCGGCAGATGGGCCATTGCATCCAGTTGCAGTCGGTGGACATTCCGTTGGCCGATCCGCATTTCTGGACCATGCAGGGCTCGGTGCGGGTGGCGCAGATGTGCAACGAATGGGGCCTGACCTGGGGTTCGCACTCCAACAACCACTTCGATATTTCCCTGGCGATGTTCACCCACGTGGCCGCCGCCGCGCCGGGCAAGGTCACCGCCATCGACACCCACTGGATCTGGCAGGATGGCCAATACCTGACCCGCAACCCGCTGCGGATCGAAGGTGGCCTGGTGCAGGTGCCGAAGGCGCCGGGTCTGGGCATAGAGCTGGATTGGGATGCCCTGACCAACGCCCACGAGCTGTACAAGGGCATGGGCCTGGGGGCGCGCAACGATGCTGTGGCCATGCAGTACCTGATCTCCGGCTGGCAGTTCGATAACAAGCGGCCGTGTCTGGTGCGTTGAAGACGACGCTGGCTGGTACCGTGGGAGGGCCGGGCGGCGATCCCACAGGTTTATTGCTGCACCATCCAATCAACAAAACCGGGGGTCCATAACCCGGAACAAAGGTGAAATCGTGAACCTGATTCAACACCAAGATTCGCCGCGGCATATCCGCCTCAACCCGGCCGACAATGTGGCCGTGGTGGTCAATGACCAGGGCGTCGCCGCCGGCAGCCGTTTCCCCGATGGTCTCGAGGCCATCGAAGGCATTCCGCAAAGCCACAAGGTGGCTCTGGTCGATATAGCCCAAGGTGAACCGGTGCGCCGCTATGGTCAGATTATCGGCTATGCCCTGCAATCGATCGCCCGCGGCAGTTGGGTCAGGGAAAGCCTGCTGCAAATGCCCGCGGCGCCGGCGCTGGACAGCCTGCCGATGGCCGATGCGGCGCCGGCCGCGCTGCCGCCGCTGGAAGGTTTTACCTTCGAGGGCTACCGCAACGCCGACGGCACCGTCGGCACGCGCAATATCCTCGGCATCACCACCACGGTGCAATGCGTCACCGGGGTGCTCGACCATGCGGTGGAGCGCATTCGCAAGGAGCTGCTGCCCAAGTACCCGAACGTCGACGGCGTGATGGCGCTGACCCACAGCTACGGTTGCGGCGTGGCGATCACCGCCACCGACGCCTATATCCCGATCCGCACCGTGCGCAATCTGGCGCGCAATCCCAACCTCGGCGGCGAAGCCCTGGTGGTCGGCCTGGGCTGCGAAAAGTTGCAGGCCGAGCAGGTGATGCACGAGGGCGACGCTTCGGTGGACCTGCGTGAACCCTGGCTGTATCGCCTGCAGGAATCCAAAACTGGCTTCGGCGAAATGATCGAGCAGATCATGGCCATGGCCGAGGCGCGCCTGCAGAAGCTCGACCAGCGCCGCCGCGAAACGGTGCCGGCCAGCGAGCTGATTCTCGGCATGCAGTGCGGCGGCAGCGATGCGTTTTCCGGCATCACCGCCAACCCGGCTTTGGGTTTCGCCGCGGACCTGTTGATCCGCGCCGGTGCCACCGTGATGTTCTCGGAAAACACCGAGGTGCGCGATGCCATCTATATGCTCACCGCCCGCGCCGAAACCCCAGAGGTGGCCGAGGCGCTGGTGCGCGAGATGGACTGGTACGACCGCTACCTGGCCAAGGGCGAAGCCGACCGCAGCGCCAACACCACGCCGGGCAACAAGAAGGGCGGGCTGTCGAATATCGTCGAGAAGTCCCTGGGCTCCATCGTCAAATCCGGCAGCAGCGCGATCAACGGCGTGCTCGGCCCCGGCGAGCGGGTCGCACGCAAGGGCCTGATCTACTGCGCCACCCCAGCCAGCGATTTCGTCTGCGGCACCCTGCAGTTGGCCGCCGGGATGAACCTGCACGTGTTCACCACCGGCCGCGGCACGCCCTATGGCCTGGCCATGGCGCCGGTGGTCAAGGTCGCCACCCGCAGCGAACTGGCCGAGCGCTGGCCGGACCTGATCGATATCGACGCCGGCCTGATCGCCACCGGCCGGGCGAGCATCGAGGAGCTGGGCTGGCAGCTGTTCCACTACTACCTGGATGTGGCCAGCGGCCGAAAGCAGACCTGGGCCGAGCGGCATAAGCTGCATAACGACATCGTGCTGTTCAACCCGGCGCCGATCACCTGAGCGGCGGTGCGCGGGGCGCACCCTACGGAAGGGCGCGCACAGGCTGTAGGGTGCGCCGTGCGCACCAACTCTCGCCGATACATAGGTCAACCGAGGAACCCCATGCACAAGCCCCAGGTACTGCAAATCGGTCCGTTGACCGAACGCTTCAATCGCGAGCTGGCCGCCCGTTACGCGGTCACCCCGCTCTGGCTGCAGGCCGATCCCCAGGTGTTTCTGCGTGAGCAGGGCGGGCAGTTCGAGCTGCTCGCCACTTCGGCGCGTTTCGGCTGTTCGGCCGAGCAACTCGGCTGTTTGCCCAATCTCAAGGCGATTTGCAGCTTCGGCGTGGGCTATGACGCGATCGCTGTGAACCTGGCGCGTGACCGCGGTATCCCGATCAGCACCACCCCGGACGTGCTCAACGACTGTGTGGCGGATCTGGCCATGGGCTTGATCATCGACAGCGCCCGACGCATGTCCGAGAGCGATCGTTTCCTGCGTGCCGGCAACTGGGTCGATGGCGCTTTTCCGCTGGGGCGCAAGGTCAGCGGCAAGCGCCTGGGTATCGTCGGCCTC
>CBIHQF010000291.1:0-5770 GCA_966211665.1 uncultured Pseudomonas sp.
GGATTCAGCGACCAACAGAGTCAGAGCAGCCAAGCCGGTGTCATTGATCACTGGCTCGCCCCGTTCGTTGAGCAAACGGCCGTTGCGGTGCAGGAAGTCGACGAAGAGAAAAGCGCCGCTGCGCTTGTTGCCATCGGTAAAGGAATGGTTCTTGACCATGAAATACAACAGATGGGCGGCCTTGCTTTCCAGGCTCGGATAGCCGGCTCGCCGAATACACTCCCTGCTCCAGATTACCCAGCAAACTCGACAGGCCATCGCCGCGCTCCCGGGCGAACAGCTCGGTGGCTTCGCCCCGCCGCATCAGGCTTTGCTTGAGGCTGGCCAGGGCCATGCGTGCCTGCTCAGGACTGGGCAATTGTCCACCAGGGCTGCCGGCCGGCTCGGTCAGCAGGCCTTCGTCGTAGCGTTGCAACCAGAGAAAGGTCTGGGTGTAGCGGCTAACGATCTCCACCAGGCCGCGCCCACCGTCCATATCCAACTCGGGCGCGCGAGCAGTCTTGCGCACCAGTTCGAGCGCGGCTTCCAACTCGCGGGCGTTGGCTTCGAAACGTTCGCGATTGAGGGTGTAGCCGCAGGTCAGATGATCCTTGAGCAACTGGGTGGCCCATTGGCGAAAGCGCGTGCCCTGCTTTGAGTTGACCCGATACCCGACTGATAGCACCGCATCAAGATTGAAGAATTCAACTTGATAAGTTTTACCATCGGCTGCAGTTGTTGCATTTTTTGCAACAACTGCCTGACGCTCCAGCTCACCGTCGCTGAATACATTGCGCAGATGTCGTGAGATAACGGACTTGTCTCGCGCGAAAAGCTCGGCCATCTGCTGCAGGCTCAACCAAACCGTATCCTGCTCAAGGGTGACACTGATAATGCCATTCTCGCTTTCGTAGATAGCGATCTCGCTGCTCATGGCTTTCCTCCTTGAATGATCATGGCTCTAGCAGCCTGGCGATATAGGTAGTCGGCTCTGGATCGCCGAGGCAATGAGCCTGCTACAAATACCAGCACCCAGCGACTTCCCATACGTTGCAACCACTCCCAATGCCACTACACGAGACTATGAAAACCGCACATTAGCCAGCTCACCATCGGGGGTAAAGCGATACCTCGGTTTTGCACAGCAGAACCTGCGAAGTGACCCGAGCCCGCACATGCCTCTATGCTTGAAGCAATCCAAGCATAAGGAAGCCCCATGCCCCGCGTACTCCATGACCTGAAAATCATGCTGCTGGCCAACCTGTGGATAGTCCCGGTGCTGGCTGCGCTGGTCGGTGCGCTGTTCTATTTCGTCGCCCCACCGCCGCCGATGAGCGCGACCATGGCGACCGGGGCGGAGGGTGGGGCATATCGGTTGTTCGCCCAGCGACTCAAGGAGGAGCTGAGCGAGCAAGGTTTCGAGCTGACTCTGGTACCGAGCAAAGGCTCGCGCGATAACCTGGAGCGCTTGTTGGCCGAGGACAATCCGGTCGAGATCGCCTTGGTGCAAAGCGGCATGGAACGCCAGCTGAGTCAGGCCGAGCGTGAGCGCCTGCAAAGCCTCGGCGGGATTTATCAGGAGCCGCTGTGGCTGTTCCACCGCGCCGAGGTCACGCTCGATCGCGTCACCGACCTGCTGCCCCTGCGTGTGGCGATCGGCAGCGCCGGTAGCGGCACCCTGGCGGCCAGCGAGGCGATTTTCGCCGTCAACGCCATTCCGCCCGAACAGCACCCGCTCGGCTGGCAATCCTTCGGTGGTGGCAAAGCCGCGGCGGCGTTGATCGGCGGCGAGCTGGACGCGGCGTTTTTCGTCGGCCCGGCGGAAAACGCCCTGGTGCAGAGACTGGCGACCCACCCCGAGTTGCGCCTGGCGAACTTTCGCCGCGCGGCGGCTTATGAAGCACGCTTGCCGTTTTTCAATCGGGTGACGGTCGGCGAAGGCTTGCTCGACCTGGCGCAGAACAGCCCGCCCCAGGACACCCAGATTCTCTCGCCGGTGGCGACCCTGGTGATCAATCAGGACTTCCACCCCGGCCTGGTACCGCTGTTTATCGATGCCAGCCGCGAGGTGCTGAAAAACGGCACCCTGCTCGACCGTGCCGGCAGCTTTCCCAGCCCGGAGCCGCGCACCTTCGCCCTATCCGAGGATGCGGAGCGCTATTACCGCAACGGCCTGCCGTTGTTGCAGCGCTACTTGCCGTTTCGCATCGCCTCGCTCGCCGACCGCTACATCATTCTGCTGATTCCGCTACTGGTGGTGCTGATCCCGCTACTCAAGGCGGTCGGCCCGCTGTACCGCTGGCGCATCCGCGCGCGCATCTATCGCTGGTACAAACACCTGCGCGAGATCGACCGCCAACTCGATGCCGGCACCCTGCCCGATCGTCTCGATATCGAGGTCGAACGCCTGGAGCAACTGGAAGACGAACTGGCCAAGGTCGAGGTACCGCTTTCCTACTCCAACGAGCTGTACGAATTGCACGTGCATTTGCGCTATGTGATCGAGCGCTTGCGCACCCTGCAAAAGCGCCGGGCGACCGCGAGCGATGCAGTCGGGTAAACTGCGCGCCTTCGACACCCTCTGTTTACCGCTCAAGCTTGCCAAGGTACCCCCATGCCGATCCGCCATTGCATCGTCCACCTGATCGACAAGAAACCCGATGGCACGCCCGCCGTGCTGCATGCCCGCGATACCGAGCTGGCAGCCTCGCAGGCCATCGAGAATATGCTCGCCGACCTCAACGAGAGCTATAACGCCAAGCAAGGCAAGGCCTGGGGGTTGTTTCACGGCGAATCCGGCGCTTACCCGTTCAGCGGCTGGCTGAAGAATTATCTCGACGGTGGGCAGGATTTCGCCGCGTTCAGCCGCCAGGCGGTCGAACACCTGCAGAAGCTGATGGAGGAATCCAACCTCTCCACCGGCGGTCACGTGCTGTTCGCCCACTACCAGCAAGGCATGACCGATTACTTGGCCATCGCCCTGCTGCACCACAGCGAAGGCGTGGCGGTGAACGAAGCGCTGGACGTGACACCGGCCAAGCACCTGGATCTCGGCCAACTGCACCTGGCGGCGCGGATCAATATTTCCGAGTGGCGCAACAACGCCCAATCCAAGCAGTACATCTCCTTTATCAAGGGCAAGAACGGCAAGAAGGTCTCCGAATATTTCCGCGATTTCATCGGCTGCCAGGAAGGCGTCGACGGGCCGGGCGAGACCCGTACCCTGCTCAAGGCGTTCAGCGATTTCGTGGAAAGCGAAGACCTACCGGAAGAATCCGCCCGCGAGAAAACCAAGACCCTGGTCGACTACGCCAGCAGCCAGGCCAAGATGGGCGAGCCCATGGGCCTGCAGGAGCTTTCGGGATTGATCGACGAAGAGCGGCCGCGGGCGTTCTATGACCATATCCGCAACAAGGACTATGGCCTGTCACCGGAAATTCCCGCGGATAAGCGCACCCTAAGCCAGTTCCAGCGTTTCACCGGGCGCGCCGAGGGTCTGTCGATCAGCTTCGAGGCACACCTGTTGGGTTCGAAGATCGAGTACGACGAAAGCAACGGCACCCTGGTGATCCGCAACCTGCCGACCCAACTGACCGACCAGCTCAAGCGGCGTAAAGGCTAGGGCAATATCCCTGTTATGTGTTGCATTAAGAGGGTACGCGCTTGTGGGAGGGGCTTCAGCCGCGAAAAGCTATCGGCGTTTCGCAGCTAAAGCCCCTCCCACCAGACTGTGGTGGACTCAAGGGGAGTGGCCAAGGCCAAGGGCGCGCGTACCAGCAACCAGCTGCTGCACCGGTGCGCAGCAGCCTGCCCCAGCCCCTCAGCCTTCGATCGCCTGAATGCGAAAGCCCATGCGTGGGAAGTGCACATGTACGACTCCGGCGCGCGGGTCTTCGCGGCGCAGGATCAACTCTTCGCCGCCACTGAACACCAGCTCGCCCTCGACCGCATCGACGCCATAATCGATGGCCGCAATCGCCACCCGTTGGCCGATGGCGAAGCCGTTGGGGTCGACCAGCGTGTCGCCCGGCAAGGCCGCCGGGATTGAATCGCGGGCGATCGCCACGGCTTCTTCGCCGCTCATTTCGCTGAACGAGCCATGGCCGACGTCGAGCACTCGCGCCAACCAGGTCGTGACCGCCGGGTAGGCGTCGATCAGCGGCGAGGTCACCGGGGTGCCGCGCAGGAACCACAGCGGGTGGGCCATGGCGAAGTCGGCGATCGAGGGCTCGCCGAACAGGTAATCGCCCTGCTCGCGCTCGAGTTGCTGTTGCAGGCGCGCCATCAGGGTTGGCCATTGGTGCTTGGCCTGCTCCAGCGGAATGCGCGTGGCCAGGCCGCCGGAGAACAGCGTCGAGCGGTCGGCGATAAAGGTCTTGAGAAACTCCGGCGGCAGCTTGCCGAAACGCGCGGCGATGGATTCCGGCTGAAACACCAGGCTCACCGCATGCAGAAACACCTGCGAGTCGGCCCATTGGGCGAAGCTGGCGACGTTGAATTCCTGGCCTTCCGGAAACAGCGCCGGGGTGGCTTTTTCCGCTTCGAGGCGACGTGCGATCAGTGCGGTGTCGCAATAGATATCGGCGCCCACTTGCAGCACCGGCGTCTTGCGGTAACCGCCGGTCAAGGCGGTCAGATCGGGCTTGGGCATGATCGCCGGGATGGTTACCGAGCGCCAGGACAGCTGCTTGAAACCCAGCATCAGGCGTGCCTTCTCGGCGAACGGCGAGGTCGGGTAATGGTGCAGGATCAACTCGTGCATGACAGGCTCCGCAGCTATTGAAGCGACTATTAAACGAGCCAGCAGCTTAACCGCGTCGGCCGTGGCGGCCTACCCGCTTAGCTTGATGGTGTGTTATCAACCGCAAGGATAACGGTCGAAGCGGCGACCAGCGCTTCCTTGGCGCCCTTGCTCAGCGCCTTGATCGCCCGTTCGCGGCGTAGCGCGTCGCCCTTGCTCGCGCAGGCTTCGATATGCACCAGCGCCCGCGCCGGGCTGGAATGGAAGAACCGCGCGCCCTTGCCGCTTTGGTGCTTGGCGAAGCGTTTGTGCGGATCATCGCTGATGCCGCAGTACAACGCGCCATTGGCGGCCCGCACCAAATAGACGAACCAGGCTTTGCTCGGCGACGGCGTTGCAATGGGAGTACTGGGATCGGGCATCGACGGCTGGCAGACACGAAGGAAGCTGACGAGCTTAGCAGAGCGGACGCTTCAATGCCCTGCCCGATAAGCCGCCAAACCTTTTGCCGCCTGCTTGCGGATGGCGTTCTGTACCGGCGGCGCCCAACCCAGCAACACGCCTTTCATGCCCAATGCCTGCCGCGCCCAGCGCCACAGGTCGAAGCTATCGCGGTGCTCGACTATCTTGCCGTCGCGGAACACGAAGCTGGCCTCGATATGGTTGACCACGGTATTGCCGGTCTGGCTGAACACATAGGTCGCAACCCAGCGGGCCTTGCCGGAATGCTCATCGGCCGCGACGCCATCGAAGGTCAGGGAAAAATCCTTGGCCCGGGTGCACAGCATGCGCCACATATCGCCGGCCTCGCGACCGCGCAAGTCGGTGAACACCGGGTCGCTGAAGCGCACGTCCTCGGTATAACAACTGGCCATGGTCTCGGCATCCAGTTGCTGGAAGGCCTGGTAGAAGCGGGTGATCAGTTCGGTGTTGGCGTGGCTCATGCGGGCAAGGCTCCGGGTTGAAGTGGCAATGAGTATTGCGCTAAAACGCCAAGGCCGCGATTGGCGTTAAAGACAACTTTGTGTCAATAATCGCCAAACCTTCGAG
>CBIHQF010000292.1:0-5755 GCA_966211665.1 uncultured Pseudomonas sp.
ATTCAGTTGTCCGGCAATTACTTTTCTATAAGCCGAACAGTTTATCTGCCGCTGCTTCGAGCGCATCGTCGTGGCTATTGTTTTAGGCGCGATCGCCGCGGTTGTGCATGGGAGCTGTAGTTTTTCCAGGCGCTGGCTAGAATGGCGGACTTTGCGAAAACGACTGGAGTTCCCCATGCGCACTTTCCGGCTGGTCATCGCCTGCCCCGACCGCGTTGGTATCGTGGCCAAGGTCAGTAATTTTCTGGCCACCTACAACGGTTGGATTACCGAGGCGAGCCATCACTCGGATAACCACAGCGGTTGGTTCTTCATGCGCCATGAGATCCGCGCCGACTCGTTGCCTTTCAATCTGCAGGAGTTCCGCCAAGCGTTCGCGCCGATTGCCCGTGAGTTCTCCATGGAGTGGCGGGTCACCGATTCGGCGCGGAAAAAGCGTGTGGTGTTGATGGCCAGCCGCGAATCTCACTGCCTCGCCGACTTGCTGCACCGCTGGCACAGCGATGAGTTGGATTGCGACATTCCCTGTGTGATTTCCAACCATAACGATTTGCGCAGCATGGTCGAATGGCACGGTATTCCTTATTGCCATGTCGCGGTGGATCCCAAGAACAAGCAGGCCGCATTCGACGAGGTGGAGCGCTTGATCGAGGTCCATCAAGCGGATGCCATAGTGCTGGCGCGTTATATGCAAATACTTCCACCGCAACTATGCAAATCGTTCGCCCAGCGAATCATCAATATCCACCACAGCTTCCTGCCGTCGTTCGTGGGGGCCAAGCCGTATCACCAGGCATCGCTGCGTGGGGTCAAGCTGATCGGCGCCACCTCGCACTATGTCACCGAAGAATTGGACGCCGGGCCGATCATCGAGCAGGACGTGGTGCGGGTCAGTCATCGCGATAGCATCGAGGAAATGGTGCGCCTGGGTAAGGATGTAGAAAAAATGGTGCTGGCCCGCGGTTTACGCTATCACTTAGAAGACAGGGTGCTGGTGCACGACAACAAGACAGTGGTGTTCGACTGAACCTGGGTTGTGAACCGGTCTTGCAGGCCGTTGAAAAACGTAAATAGTTTTCAACGGTCTGCTAGTGCATGACAAAGGAGTTCGACAATGCTCAAGTCAATTAAAGTGCGCGACTATATGACCCGTAATCTGGTGACATTTCGTCCCGAAATGAATCTATTCACCGCGATAAATCGTTTGCTGGAGCATCGTATTTCCGGTGCGCCGGTTGTCGACGGCCAGGGGCATCTGGTCGGTTTGCTGTCGGAAGGCGACTGCTTGCGCGGCATTCTGTCCGGCGCTTATTACGAGTCGGCGGGTGGCGATGTCCGCGACTATATGACCACCGAAGTTGAGGTCATTTCGCCCGAGACGGATATCATCGAGGTATCCGAGCGCTTCCTGCACGGCCGCCGTCGGCGTTTGCCGGTGGTCGAAGAGGGCCGCTTGATCGGCCAGATCAGCCGTAGCGATGTGCTGCGCGCGGTCAAGGAGTTCGCCCAGCATGACGAGGGGCGCAAAGCGCTCGGCTAGCTGGAGGGGGAGGCTGAACGGGCAATGAGCGATCCACTCGAGCGAATCGTATCCAAGGCTCCGCCGATAGTCGGCGAGGGCTGTACGCAGCGCTACGACCCGCAGGCGCTGACGCCGGAGGACGGCGCGACCTTCGACGATGCGGCCGAGTTATGGAAGCGGCTTCAAGACGAGCAGGCGCCAGCGAAAGACGAAAGCGAGACATGAAAAAGAGGGGCGCCAATCGGCGCCCCTCTCGTTTACCCCCGGTCAGATGCGGAAGCTGTCGACCAGGTGCTTGAGCCGCGAAGCTTGCTGCTCCAAATCGCCACAAGCGCGCAGGGTGGAATTGAGGTTTTCCACGCCTTCCTGGTTGAGCGTGTTGATCTCGTTGATGTCGACGTTCAGCGATTCGATCACTGAGGTCTGTTCTTCGGTGGCGGTCGCTACCGATTGGTTCATGCCGTCGATCTCGCCGATACGTTGGGTCACGCTGCCCAGGCGTTCGCCGGCCTGGTTGGCGATCTCCACGCTTTCCTCGCTGTAACGCTGGCTCTCGGTCATGGTGGTGACCGACTCGCGCGAGCCTACTTGCAGCTCTTCGATCATCTTCTCGATTTCCTGTGCGGATTCCTGGGTGCGGTGGGCCAGGTTGCGCACTTCGTCGGCGACCACGGCGAAACCGCGTCCGGCTTCGCCGGCGCGTGCGGCTTCGATGGCGGCGTTGAGCGCGAGCAGGTTGGTTTGCTGGGAGATGCTTTTGATCACCTCGAGAATCTGCCCGATGTTCACGGTCTTGCTATTGAGGGTCTCGATATTGCTGCAGGAGGCGCTGATCTTGGCCGACAGTTCGTTCATCGCGCTGATGGTCTTCTCCACCACCTGGCGGCCGTCCTCGGCTTGCTGGCGGGCGTCGGACGCCTGAGCCGAGGCGTCCGCGGCATTGCGCGCGATTTCCTGGGCGGCGGCGCCCAACTGGTTGATCGCGGCGGCCACGCTGTTGGTGCGGCTGGCCTGTTCGTCTGAGTTGACCATCGAGGAATTGGAGGCGTTGACCACCAATTTGGCGACTTCGTTGACCAGGCCGGTGGCCGAGGACACCTCGCGGATCGAACTGTGAATCCGTTCGACGAAGCGGTTGAAGGCGGTCGCCAGCGCGCCGAATTCGTCGTTGGACTGGATGACCAGGCGCTTGGTCAGGTCGCCCTCGCCCTGGGCGATGTCCTGCATGGCTTTGCCCATCACGTTCAGCGGTTGCATCAGCACGCTGATCAGCATGCTCAGCAGCAGGATGATCAGCACCACGGCGATGATGGTGGCGACTATCGCCGAGGCGCGGAATTCGCCGAGTGCCGAATAGGCCTTGGCCTTGTCGATGCTCAGACCGACGTACCAATCGACCGAAGGCAGGCCCTTGACCGGGGTGAAGGTGAGGATGCGGGTTTCGCCGTTGAGCTCGGCTTCGGTGAAGTCGCTGCTGATGCGAGGGGTATTGTCGGGGAACACGTCCTTGAGATTCTTCATCACCAGATCGTTGTCGGGGTGGACCAGAATCTTGCCGTCGGCGCTGACCAGAAAGGCGTAACCGTTACCGTCGAAATACAGCGAGTTGATGATATCGACCAGTACTTGCAGGCTCAGGTCGCCACCGACCACACCCGCCGGTTTCGCCGGGGTGGCGATGGTGATGATCAGGGTTTTGGTCGCGGCATCGACATAGGGTTCGGTGAGCGTGGTGCCGCCGGCCGCCATGGCGTCCTTGTACCAGGGGCGTGCGCGTGGGTCGTAGTCGGCGGGCATTTCATCGTCCGGACGCATGAAGAACTCGCCGCTTTCAGTGCCCAGGTAGCTATAACTGAAGGTCGACGTCAGGGCCTTCTGTTCCAGCAGGCTGGTGACTTTCGCCGGCTCGGGATCGCGAACTATCGCTTGCGCGGCGCTTTCCACCAGCAGGATGCGCCCGGACAACCAGTTCTGGATGTTGTTGGCGGTAACGTCGCCCATCTCGTGCAAGTAGCTTTCGAGGTCTGCACGAATCGCGTTGCGTTGCAGGTAGTCGTTGTACAGGGTGAACAGCGAGAAGGCGGCGATCACCACTAGAGAGGCGGCAAGGAGAATCTTGTGGCTGAATTTGAGGTTATTGGTCATGGCTACTTGAGTCCGCTAAGGTCAGAGCCATCCATTGGCACGATGCACATTTTTATCGCGACGTCTGCGAGGACGTTACGCACTGTGTCGGCATACCAGCAGTAAAGCTTGAACCAAGGGGATCGCAAGATGGATGTAAATGAGCAATTGGTATTAGGTGCCGACCTTTCCGGCCAGGCGCTTGGCCAGCCGCTGCGCCTGGCCAATCGGCACGGATTGATCGCCGGGGCGACCGGTACCGGCAAAACCGTGACCTTGCAGCGCCTGATCGAGACCTTCAGCGATGCCGGCGTGGCGGTGTTCGCCGCCGATGTCAAAGGCGACTTGTGCGGGTTGGGCGCGGCCGGGTCGCCCCAGGGTGGGGTGGCCGAGCGCATCGCTTCCATGCCTTGGCTCGACCATCGGCCCATGGCCTATCCGCTGACCCTGTGGGACATTCACGGCCAGAGCGGGCATCCGCTACGCACCACCTTGAGCGAAATGGGGCCGCTGCTGCTCGGTGCGTTGCTGGAGCTGACCGACAGCCAGCAGGCCGCGCTCTATGCGGCGTTCAAGGTCGCCGACCGGGAAGGCTTGCTGCTGCTCGATCTGAAAGATTTGAAGGCGCTGTTGGCGCACCTGAAGAGCAACCCCGAGGTGCTCGGCGAAGACAGCGCCTTGTTCGCCCCGGCTTCGGCGCAAGCCTTGCTGCGCAGGTTGTCGAGCCTCGAACAGCAGGGCGGCGACGCCTTGTTCGGCGAGCCGGCGTTGCAGTTGGAGGATATCCTGCGTCCGACCCGCGACGGCCGCGGCTCGATCCACCTGCTCGACGCCACCCGCCTGGTCCATGAGGCGCCCAAGATCTATGCGACCTTTCTGCTATGGTTGCTGGCCGAATTGTTCGAGCAGTTGCCCGAACGCGGCGATGCCGACAAGCCGCTGCTGGCGTTGTTTTTCGATGAGGCGCATCTGTTGTTCGCCGACACGCCCAAGGCGCTGCAAGAGCGCTTGGAGCAGGTGGTGCGATTGATCCGCTCGAAAGGCGTCGGGGTGTATTTCGTCACCCAGTCGCCCGGCGATCTGCCCGATGATGTGCTGGGTCAATTGGGCTTGCGTATCCAGCACGGGCTGCGCGCCTTCACCGCCAAGGAGCAGAAGGCCCTGCGCGCGGTTGCCGAGGGCTTTCGCCCCAATCCGGCCATCGACACCCTGGCCGTGCTGACCGAATTGGGCATCGGCGAAGCCCTGGTCGGCACCCTGGAAAACAAAGGTACGCCGGCCATGGTGCAGCGCGTCGCCATCGCTCCGCCGCAATCGCGCATCGGCCCGCTCAGTGCCGATGAACGTAGCGCGCTGATCCGGCAGTCGCCATTGGCCGGGTATTACGACAAAGCCTTCGATCGCGAGTCGGCTTACGAGCTGCTCACCGCCCGGGCGACGCGATCCGCAACCGAGGCGGCGGAGCAGGGCCGGATCACCAAGACGCCGGCTGGCATCGGCAGTAAAACCGGTGAACTGCTCGGTAGCCTGGCGAACCAGGTCGTGAAAAACGTCGTCCGCCAGGCCGCCAATCAGATTGGCCGGCAACTGGTGCGTGGTCTGCTCGGGTCCTTGCTGGGCAAAGGGCGTTAAGCACAGAGCAGGCCTGGCCGAAAGGCCGGGGGCCTGCCATGGCGTTATTAGTCCCGATCAGGCAAAGCGCCGGACATCGGCTTCAGCCTTCAGCCTCGTCGGCTTTGGCCTTCAAATCCTTTTCGATTTTTTCGAGTTCTTTTTCAAATGCTTGGTCTAGAAGATTGGCTTTCTTACGCCAGGGCTTGCGCTCGGGATCCGGTTGGGCGGCGTAGGTAATGACTTCCCCGCCGTATACATCCTTGTAACGCTGCGCCTGGCGCTCGAGTTCGGCGCGCAGTTCGTCTTTCGTCACGTGGTTATCCATGGTTTTTAAATTATCGAGGCGACAAGCTAAAGCCGAGGGCTTGACTGCGTAGGGTCGCCTATTTGTTGGTTGCCGGGCTGGTTGAGAGTGCTCAGGGAATAAAGATTTGTTAAATCTTATCTTTAAAAATCAATGGTTTAAGTTAATTAAGCGATTGATTTAAACGTCTT
>CBIHQF010000293.1:0-5727 GCA_966211665.1 uncultured Pseudomonas sp.
CCTGGAAGCGCGTCATGCCGCAGAAGGCATTGCGCAGAATTAAAATCGACCACCACTCTCCGACCAGATTCAAGGTTTGCGCCACCGGGCAATTCATGGTTTCAAAAGACGTTCGGCTCATGGTGCGGCTGCTCGCCTCCTGGTTCGTTCGCTAAATAGCTTCAATTATTGAATCTATATTTTGTGGTACGAGCGTGTCAATCCGTGGGCCGGATTTTCTGAGGGTGTGCGATTAGTGGTCGCTCGGTCCGAATGGCCATGTGCCCGTACTTTGTTGCGCTCAGGCATCGGCGCCCAGGTACAGGGGACTGGCTTCGCCGTGCGCACCAACACTGATGCTGCCACTGACGCCTGGTGCGCACGGCGCACGACGCACCCTACCGATTGCGGCTGCTGCAAGCAGTGTCACGCTTCTCCAGGTGACCCATACAACGCGTAATGGGTACATAGCCATCCGAATGACTGGGGCATGATGGTCATGGCGTTTGTAATAAACGCGATTGGGGGAGGGGCGGGCCGCGAACGATGCGGTCAAGGGCCAGCTGTTCATGGCCCTGGCGTTGGTCGAGCAGGTGTCGTTCGGGCGGTCTTACCAGTTATGCCGCCAACCCGCCTGAACGGTCCAGTTGCGCTGCGCATCCACCGCGGTGGCGGCGGACGCCTCGATGAACAGGCGCGTGTTGCCGAGGCCGACGTCGCCCCCGAGCACGAATTCGCTGCCCGTACCTTTGCGCTCCGCGGTATCGGGGGCGATGCTGCCGCCGTCCTTGGAGGCGTTGATGTCCAGGTTGTCGCCCTGGTAGCGCAATGCCGACGCCCGCACATAGAGGCCGCCATCGATTCCCGGGCCTTGCAGTGTCTTGCCGATCTCTACGCCGGCGCGCGCGACCGAGGACACCAGCCGGTCCTGGTCGATCTGCACGCCATTGCGGGTGGTGTGCCGGCTGCCGCGAATGGTGCCGACGGACAAACCGAGTTGCGGTTCGATGTAATAGCCGTTCGCGAGTTCGAACGGATAGCCGCCCTCGGCATAGGTCCGGGCCGCTTGGGTCCGGTATTTACCGACGATTTTGCGGTTTTCCGAATCGCGGGCGCGGTAGCTGTTCTCCAGCAGCGAAGCGTCGGCACCGAGCAGCAGATAAGGGCCGCTGTCGGCGGCCCAGCCGCTGTAGAGCCCCAGCGTGGTGCCTTGCAGCTCGCCCTTGCCCTGCTCGTAGTTCGCCGTCGAGCGGACCTGGGCGATGCTGAAACCGATGGCGCCGGAGGACGCATCGCGGGCGAAGCTGCGATCCGCGCCGACCGTCAGGCCGTTGTAGTTCTGGCGATAGTCGCGCGAATAAGCGGTATCCGCGCTCAGCGCGCCGCTATCGCCTTCGGCCCAAACGCCGGCCCGATCGGCGCCCTGGCGGCGTGATCGGTCGCGTAGGTGGCGCAATGAGGCCTGTCCGCTGCTTTGCCAGAGATCGACGACACTGTCGGCGGCGTCGGTGGCGCTCAGCACCGTCTCCGATGGACGCGGGCCAAGGGATCCGCCCCCCGCGCCAGGGCTTACGCCGCCCGGCACCTGGACCACGTCGGGCACGGCGCCGCTCTCGCTACCGTGGATGGTGATGCCCGTCAGCACTATCTTCTTGCCGTCGGCGCTCAGCGCCACTTGCGGGCTGTAGGCGAATCTCACCAGATCGCCTTCATAGGTGCCGCTCCATTCGCCATCCAGGCCCGTCGCCGCCGTGAAGGTCGCAGTACCGCCGGCGGCCGCGCTGGCATCGACGATATCGATCGGCGTGGCGGCGAGGATGGTTCTACCGTTGCGTATGGCCGTGGCGTCGACCCAGGAGTTATCGTCCAGCACAGGGTCGTAGACGATGCTCACGCCCTGGGTACCGCTGGCGGAGAAGCTGCCGATGCCGCTACCGAACACGATCTTGTCGGCGCCGGCCGTGCCGGATTGGCCCGTGATGTCGCTGAGCAGCTGGAAGCGCGCGCCATCGGCCAGCGAGACCGTGGCGCCACCGGTGCTGCTGTTGATCCGCAGGGTGCGGTAGCTATGGGTTGGGATGGCCCCGGGGGTAAAGCTGCCCCAGGAGCCGGCCATGTCGATCGCGCCGTTGCTGCCCAGGGCGAGGGAGCCGGAACCGAAATCGTTGCTCAGGGTGCCGGCGCCTTGCGGCGTCCAGGTCGCGCCGTTGGCGAGCGCGAGGTCGGCACGGCCGACGCTGTAGCCGACATCGTTCTGCACGCCGCCGACCAGGCCGCGCAGCCAGGAATCGGCGGTGTCGAAATTGACGTTGACCGACCCGGTGTTGCCGTTGACAGGATCGGTCGCGGTGGCGATGTCGCCGTCGAGCTGCACGCGCTGGCCGCCCGCTTGGTTGACGGTGACGCTGGCGTCCTGGATGTCGAGCGGTACGCTCCAGATCGAATATGCGGTGCCGGTGCGGCCCGCGGTGGTCGACACGGTCAGGCCGCCGGCGACATTGACAGTGCCGAAGTTGCGGATGCCATACACGTCAGCATCATCACAACTCGGATGGTCGGGCGGGTTGCAAACATTGGCAACCGTGAACGACACCGGCGCAGTGGGCGAGGTGAACTCGATGAGGCCGGTGCTGACCAGGCCGTAGGTTTCCGTCTCCGAGGCGACATCGACCGAGACCGCGCCGTCGAAGGTCATCACCGCACCGGGCGAGCGGTCGTTGCTGAGCCCGGAGGGCCTGCCGAACGGCGTGTAGCCGTTTTCCGGCCCTTCGCTGCGCACGAGCACGTCCACGTCGCCGTGCCAGCGCATCCATGCCGAGCGGTGGGTGTTGGCGATGCCGTGCGTGGAGCGTGGGCCCTTCACGTCGACGGTGGCGTCGCCGAAGACCTCCATATCGCCCTGGTTGCGCACGCCGAACGCGGTCGAACCCATGGCGACCGTGGTCAGCGACAGATTGCCGTTGACCGTCAGCCGGGTATTGACGTTGTCGTTGTAGATGGCATGGGCGTTGTCGCTGGGCCAGATCGACAGCGCCGAGATGCTGGTATCGCCGTTGAAGGTGATGGTGCCGCCGTCGGAGTTGTAGACCGCGTCGAGCGTGCCGCGGCTTTCGGCGAGGATGGTGGTCGGGCCATTGAAGACGACGTTGCTGCGCCCCATGACCCAAACCGCGCGCGCAAAGCCCTGCGTATGGGCATGCAGGTCGGTGGCGCCGTTGAACACCGTGGTGCTGCCGCCGCGGGCGAGCACCGCCTGAGCGCTGTTACCGAGGCCGCCGCCGAAGTCCGCGTCGCGGGCGCGGGCGGAGATCCGGGTGTCGCCGTTGACGGTGACCGTATTGCCGTCGTTGAGAATGCCTATCGCCGTTCCCCGGGTGCCGCTCTCGCCGCGAATCGCCGACAGCTCCAGCTCGCCGCCGACCACGTCCATCACCACCGGAGGATTTCCGGAGGCGATGGACACGGCGAGCAGATCGCGGTCGACATCCTCCATCTCTATGCTGTCACCACCGGTAAAGGCGTAGTGCAAGGCGCCGTCGACGAAACTGACATCGTAAGCGGGATCATAGCCGCCCGTGCCGCCGGGTCCGTCGTTGCCGGCAACGCCGGTGATCGGCTCGATATAAAGGACCGCTGCGCCGACCGTGGGCCACGCCATCAGCCCGGCCATCAAAGTGGCCGAGATCGACAGGGAGAGCCTTGTGCGACGGGGCTGCGCGCATGTGCGTTCGCTTGCCGGCATCCGGGCTGGCACTAATTGCAGGCAATGTTCTACGCCGCGCGCGATCGCTCGCGCCCGCGTCTGCTGGATGCAGGTCATCGGGTTCCCCAGGTTCTAGAGTGCTATGGCTGCGTGGCCAGGTTTGCGGGCGGTCGCCAAACCGTTCGACTGGAAACTAACACGCGGATTTTCAGCGCCGAAGGGAAATGGCCGGTTGTCCCTGGCCGATTTGCATTCGTGTGAACGATCGCACTCGGGGTCGGCGCTGCGGATCACGCTTGCGCTCGCCTCGATCAGTCGCCCGTGGCGCTCGAAAGCGTAGTGATCGATGGGGGAGTCAGCGAAGCCGTTGCTATTTCCTGCTCAGCAGTACGCCGCTTTCCATATGGTGGGTATAGGGGAATTGATCGAACAGCGCGCAGCGGCTGACCCGGTGCGTGTCGCTGAGCTGGGCGATATTGGCGGCCAGGGTTTCCGGGTTGCAGGAGATATACAGGATACGCTCGAAGCGCCGGGTCAGTTCGCAGGTATCCGGGTCCATGCCGGCGCGCGGCGGGTCGACGAATACGCTGCCGAAGTCGTAGCTCTTCAGGTCGATATCGGCCAGGCGGCGGAACGGCCGCACCTCGTTGAGCGCTTCGGTCAGTTCTTCGGCGGACAGGCGCACCAGGGTCACGTTGTCCACGCCGTTATCGGCCAGGTTGGCCAGGGCGGCGTTGACCGAGGATTTGCTGATCTCGGTGGCCAGTACCTTGCGCACCCGGGTGGCCAGCGGCAGGGTGAAGTTGCCGTTGCCGCAATACAGCTCCAGCAGGTCGTCCTGGCGCTCGCCGAGTACATCGTAGGCCCAGCCGAGCATCTTCTGGTTCACCTCGCCGTTGGGCTGGGTGAAGGCGCCTTCCGGTTGCCGATAGCTGAAGGTGCGCCCGGCGACGTGCAGTTTTTCCTCGACGAAATCCTTGCCGATGACGATGCGTTTGCCGCGCGAGCGGCCAACGATACTCACCTGCAGATCCGCCGCGAGCTTCTCGGCCTCGGCCTGCCAGGCGTCGTCCAGCGGGCGGTGGTAGCACAGGGTGACCAAGGCGTCGCCGGCCAGGGTGGTGAGGAATTCCACCTGGAACAGCTTGAAGCTCAGCGCTTTGCTGGCTTGCCAGGCGGCTTTCAGGCGTGGCATCAACTGGTTGATCCGCACGCTGGCGATGGGGAAATCCTCGAAGAAGATTGGCGTGTGCTTGTCGCCGGCCTCAAACATCGCGTAGTGACGATCTTCGCCTTCGCGCCACAGGCGGAACTCCGCGCGCAGGCGGTAATGTTCGCGCGGCGATTCGAAGACTTCGGGCTCGGGCGCGGCGAAGGGCGCCAGCAACTCGATCAGACGCTGCTTCTTTTCGGCGAGTTGGGCGTCGTAGCTGGCGGGGTCGAACTGGGAACGGCTCATGTGCGACTCGAAAAGTGAATAAATTGCAGCCGTAGGCTGGGTTAGCGGCGCGTTCACGACAGAGAGTCAGTCGATACGCAACTCAAGCGCCGCGTAACCCGGCGCATTGTGATGACCCGGAATAAAAGGCGGGTTACGGCGCGTCAATATTAGCTGTTGTCTTATATCGCCTGCGCGCCTAACCCGCCCTACGGTCTCTCCGGTCTACGAGTCTTTATGCGAACCAGCCCAGCTTGACCACGAACAACACCGACAAGACTACCAGCGCCGGGTTGAGTTCGCGCCAGCGGCCGGCCAGCAGTTTGATCAGGGTCCAGGCGATAAAGCCGAAGGCGATGCCGTTGGCGATCGAGAACGTCAGCGGCATGGCCAGGGCGGCGACCACCACGGGGGCGGCGACGGTGAGGTCGTCCCAATCGATCTGCGCCAGGCTGCTCATCATCAACACTGCGACGAACAGCAGCGCCGGGGCGGTGGCGAATGCCGGTACGGCGCCGGCCAGCGGGGCGAAGAACAGGCTGAGCAGGAACAGCAGGGCGACCACGCAGGCGGTCAGGCCGGTGCGCCCGCCGGCGCTGATGCCGGC
>CBIHQF010000294.1:0-5724 GCA_966211665.1 uncultured Pseudomonas sp.
AGGTTCCCCCCAGGGCGAAAAGCCGGGGCCCGACAGCAGCCGCCCGCCTTCCAGATCCAGGCATTGCCGGTAGTCGAGCAGCGTGGCGGGGTGCAGGTAGAACCACTGCTGGCCGCCATCCACGGAGATGCTCAGGCCGAACGGGTCCGGCAGCCTGACCAGCGCGGCCATGCAGACCGTCTGACCGTTGACCTGGCGTGGCGCCTCGTCGTACCAGCCGGCGCGATACAGCCCGGCATAGTGCATGTCGCGCTCGGCCTGCGGGGCGGCTGTGGCCTCCGGTGCGCTGGCGCGCCAGCACAGGCGACCGTTGCCCAGCGCCAGCAAGGCTTCGCGTCGGCGCTCGTCCGCGGGGTCGAAATGGGTGAAGCCGATCTGGCGGGCAGGGTTGTCAGCCATCCAGGCACCTGGCCCTGCGCAGCAGTCTGGCGGCGCTGGCGAGTACATGGGCACGTGGTGGGTAGGCGGGTTGCGAGCCGTAGCCGGTTACCGCGATATTCGCCGCCGCCACCGCCCAGGACGCCGCTTCCTGCGGCTCGCGGCCTTCGAGCAGGGCGATCGCCAGTATTCCGGTGAAAGCGTCGCCGGCACCGGTGGTATCGACCGGGTCGACCGAGCCGCCGGGAATGTGCAGCGCGCCTTGGCCGCAGTCGAGCACGCAACCGCCGTCGTCGAGCTTGAGGCAAACGATGGCGACCCCCGCTTCGCGTAAGTGCCGAGCAGCTTGGGCGGCCTGCTCGAGCGAGTCGATGCTGAAGCCGACCAGACTGCTGGCCTCGCTGAGGTTCGGGGTGATGGCGAGCACCCGATCGAGCAGTTCGTGCTCAACGCGCTCGGGGAACGACGGGTCGAGCACCACCGGCATGCCCCGTGCGCTGGCCACTTCCAGCGCTTGCCGGGCGACCTCGGGCGGGATCTCATAATCCAGCACCAGGCCGGCCGGCATCGGTGCGCGAGCGATGACCTCGCACATGGCGGTGACGGCGGCCTGATCCCAGCAATCGTTGGCATTGGTGGCCAGCACTATGTATTTCTTCGCGTCCGGCGGCACCATGATCATCGCCACGCCGGTCGGCTGGCCGGGCGCGCGGCCGACCGCGGCGATGTCCACGCCGATCTCGCGCAACGGCCTGAGCGCCTGCTCGGCCAGGTCGTCGTCGCCGACCCGGCCGAGCAGTTGGCTGCGATGACCGAAATGCGCGGCGAGCCACGCGGTATTGCTCGCCTTACCGCCGGAAAACCTGCGAAACCCGGTGGCCAACTGCATTTCCCGGCTGCCCGGCGGCTGTTCGGTGCGGACCTGGAAATCCGCGTTGATACTGCCCAGCGACAGCAAGGTCGCACGTTGCATGGCGAGGCTCTCCTGGCTTGAGTTCTTTACCAGACCCGGCCCGCCGGCCGGTGTTCCCAGTGCTGATCCGCGTACCGCTGGGCGGCGGTCGTTCATCGGTATCGCGATTTCGCGCCTGAACTTCCTTGCCCTGCCCGCGACCTACCGAGAAATCGCCCGTCTTGCCGGCGCGGCGAGCGAAACGGGCGCTCTGCGTCAAAACGGCTTGCGGCGGCTGCTGGCGCCCGCTAATACGCACATTTTTTCTGGCACTGGAGGCTCTCAATGGCCAAGCTCAGCGGGAAGATCGCCATCATCACCGGATCGGACTCAGGCATGGGCCAGGCCATGGCCTGCGCTTTCGCGCGCGAGGGCGCCGCGGTGGCAGTGACTTATCACAGCGACAGCGAAGGCGTGCAACGCACCCTCGAAGCCGTCGAGCAGGCGGGTTGCCGGGGACTGGCTCGGCAGCTCGAAGTGACCGACCCACAGAGTGTTGCGGCGCTGTTCCAGGCGGTCGACGATGAACTGGGCAATCCCGATATCCTGGTCAATAACGCCGGCATCGGCGGCAGCGGCGCGCTGACCGAGATCAGTCCCGAAACGTTCGACAAGATGCTCAAAACCGATCTCTATGGTCCCTTCTACTGCGCCCAGGCGTTCGTTCGTCGTCGTCAGAACGGCGGCGGCAAGATCCTCAATATCACCTCGGTTCACGACTCCATCCCGAGCCCCGGCCATTCGCCCTATGGCGCGGCCAAGGGCGGTCTGCTGGCGCTGACCCGCAGCCTGGCCTTGGAACTCGCAGCGCAGCGGATCAACGTCAACGCCATCGCCCCGGGTTTGATCCATACGCCGATGACCGCGCAACGCCTGGACGACCCGCAACAGCGTGAGCGGGAACTGCCATATATCCCCTGGGGGCGCGCCGGCAAGCCCGAGGAAGTCGCCGAACTGGCGCTGTACCTGGTCGGGCCCGACGCCGATTACGTCACCGGGCAGAGTTTCGTCATCGACGGTGGTCTGGAAATGAACTGGGGGCAGGGCGCCTGAGGCGCTTGGCGGCGCGATTCGCCAAGCCGGCCTGCTCTTCATGGAAAGAGGTGTTTATGACCATAGAACACAGCCAGCAAGAGCAACGCCGTCTGGAAGAGGTGATCGACGGCGTGATCAAACTCGGCAAGCGCGAGCGGCAAGTGTCGATCGGTGATATTCAGCGGCAAATCGGCCAGCGCAGTTTCGGGCCCTTTCTGTTCGTGCCCGCGATCATCGAGATCAGCCCGCTGGGCGGCATTCCCGGGGTGCCGACGCTGCTCGCGCTGATCGTGTCGTTATTCGCCATCCAGATGCTGTTCGGCCGGGAGCACTTCTGGATGCCGGGCTTCCTGGCGCGTCGCTCGGTCAATGGCGACAAGTTGGAAACGGGATTGAACAAAGTGCGGCCGGTGATGCGCTGGCTGGACAAGGCCATCCACCCGCGCTTGCAGTGGGCGACCAGCCCATCCTTCGTGCGCGCGCTGGCGCTGCTGTGCCTGATCCTGGCCACCTCGGTGCCGCCGCTGGAACTGTTGCCATTCGCCAGCACTGTGCCGTTCGCCGCCATCTGCCTGTTCGGCCTGGGCCTCACGGCCAAAGATGGCCTGACCATCATGTTGGGGCTTGCTACGTTGGTTGCCGGAGGGTTGCTCGTTCTCGGGGTGCTATAGGGCGGCCGCGAACAAATCGCTGTGAATCAAAAGTGGGGTGATCACGGGCCGGGAAAGTTTGAAAGCGAGAAGCGGATAGATAGGCATTGGTCGCGAATGTTCTAGTGCGCCTCACCAGCCGGTTCGGCCATGAGGAGAGCGCAATGAAACTGAAGATTCGCGGGATTTCGACGGACGAATGCGAGCGCATTTGGCGCGGCGGCCAGGATGCCAACGGTCAGCCGGCCCTGCTGCGAATTGCCGAGGGCTTGGCCAACCCCTGCCGTCATTGTCTCGAACTGATCCCTGCCGGCAGCGAGAAACTGGTACTGGCGCATCGTCCCTTCGATAGGCTGCAACCCTACGCAGAAACGGGGCCGATCTTTCTCCACGCGGCGCCCTGCCAGCGCTACGAGGGCGAAACCTTTCCGTACTGGTTCGATTATCTCGAGCCGGCAATCGTCAGGGGTTACGACGAGAATCACTGGATTCGCTACGACACCGGCAACGTGGTGTCGGGCAAGGATATTGCGCAAAGCTGCGAGAGCATCCTTGGCGATTCCACCGTCGCCTATGTGCATGTACGCTCGAAATACAACTGCTTCCAGTGCCGGGTCGAGCGCGCATAGGGGGGGCGCTGGGGACCAGGTAGACCGCCTGGTCGGCGTTGGTCATGGGGGCGGCTTCCGAATGGGGATGCAGAATGAAAGCGTAGCGGGCGATGTGCGGTTTAGGACAAGGGGTGCTTGACGCCGTGCATTTGTGGCGCATCTATGTTGCTTTTATGGAGCAGGCCATGTCATCCGCAGTTGCTACGCAGCATTTGGACGGTGAAAAGAAACTCGCCAAGCTGCCGCAAAGTTTTCCCGAGTTCATGCAAGCGTTGCAGATGCCAGGGACGGCGACCCTGTCCAGCCAGGTTTTCGCCGGTGCCTTGCGAATCAGTATGCTGCAGCTGGCCAAGTTTGCCGGCGTACATCGTTCGACCCTCCTGCGTGCTCCAGACAATGAGAATGCTCAAACATTCATGCGCGAGTGCTTGCAGGTGATCCGGGCGGCGGAGGATGTTACCGGCGATCTGCCGAAGGCGGTCTATTGGTTCAAAAACGAGCCGCTGCGCACCTTCCGCTACCAGACGCCCGAGCAGGTGGTGGCAGAGGGTAAAACCGCTAATCTGCTGGCCTACCTCGAATCGATCGAGGCTGGCTCTCAGGGATGAAGGAAACTTCGCTGGTATCGAGCCTATTTTTCCGTATGCACTCGCCTAGGTGGGCTTATATGCCCACCTCCGGAAGTGGCGCAGCAAAGCAAGGTGGTCGTGCGGACCGCAAGGACCTTCCGGCGCTTTACCTGGCTACGGATACCGCTACCGCAATCGCCGAATATCAGCAAACAGACTCGATTCGGCCGCCTGGGTTGCTGGTCTCTTACCATGTGAGCCTGGCTCGTGTGATCGACTTCTCAGCCGGCTTTGACGGCGGCTGGGACAGCCTTTGGCAAGAACTCTACTGTGATTGGCGAGCATTACGATTTGACCAGGGTATTGAGCCGCCAAGCTGGACACTCGGTGATTGGGTGCTGGAGGCGGGGTGTGCCGGATTGCCATTTCCATCGCAGGCCAACCCTGACGGGGTGAATCTAGTCGTTTACACGGAAGCGCTTGCCGCCGACGACAGCATTAATGTCTACGATCCGAACGGCGATCTACCGACCTCGCAGGCCTCTTGGCGCTAAACGCTGAATAAAATAGTCGCCCACGAAAAGCGGGCCGAAGCCCGCTCTGTCGTAGCCGTATTACTTAGCGGTCACTTCAACCAACCGGCAACGCGCTCCGGGTTTTTCGCGATCCAGTCCTTGGCGGCCTGGTCCGGTTTGGCGCCTTCGCTGATGGCGAGCATCACCGCGCCGACTTCTTCGCCGCGCCAGGAGAAGTTCTCCAGGAAGGCGAAGGCCTCGGGGGCTTTGGCCGCCAGGCCCGGGTTGGCGACGGTGTCGACGTGTTCGTCGTCGCCGAACACTTTCTTCGGGTCTTCGAGGAAGCGCAGTTTCCACTTGGCGAACATCCAGTGCGGAATCCAGCCGGTCACCACGATGGCTTCCTTGTTCTTCTCGGCGCGGGTCAGGGCGACCGCCATGGCCGGGCCCGAGCTCGGCATCAACTTGATGTCGCTGAGTTGATATTCCTTGATGGCGTCCTCGGTGCGGCGCATCACGCCGGCGCCGGCGTCGATACCGGTGATTTTGCCGTCGAATTCCTTGCTGTAGGTGTTGAGGTCCGCGATGGTCTTGGCGGCAACGTAGTCCGGTACGATCAAGCCGATCTTGGCGCCTTCGTAGTTGGTGCCGACCACCGTCACCTTGTCCTTGAGCTTCTCGTAGTACTCGCCGTGGGTGGCCGGCAGCCAGGCCGAGAGGGTGAGGTCGAGATCGCCGCGGGCGACGCCTTGCCACATGATGGCGGGCTCGACCGGCTTCAGCTCGACACCGTAGCCGAGCTTCTCGCGGAGGATTTCGCCGGCGACGTGGGTTGCGGCGACGCTGTCGTCCCAGCCGTTGACGTAGCCGATGGTCAGGGTGGGTTTGTCCGCGGCCATGGCGGTGGTCATGCCCATGGCCAGGGCGGCGATGCCGAGGCCTTGCAGGCAGAGGGTCTTGAGGTTGCGCATTGGGTAGTTGCTCCGTCAGTGAAAGTGGCAGTTCGTTGAGTTA
>CBIHQF010000295.1:0-5616 GCA_966211665.1 uncultured Pseudomonas sp.
CGACATCATCGGCCTGCACAACCACGGCACCATCCAGATCGGCGACACCTTCACGGAAGGCGAGAATCTCGGCTTCACCGGCATCCCGCACTTCGCCCCGGAGCTGTTCCGCCGCGTGCGTTTGAAAGATCCGCTGAAATCCAAGCAACTGCGCCAAGGCCTGCAACAGCTCGCCGAAGAAGGCGCGACCCAGGTGTTCTTCCCCGAACGCAGCAACGACATCATCCTCGGCGCGGTCGGCGTGCTGCAGTTCGATGTGGTCGCCAGCCGCCTGAAAGAGGAATACAAGGTCGAATGCGCCTACGAGCCGATCACCGTGTGGTCGGCGCGCTGGATCGAATGCGGCGACAAAAAGAAGCTCGAAGAGTTTTCCAATAAGGCGGTGGAAAACCTCGCCCTGGACGGCGGCGGCCATCTGACCTACCTGGCGCCGACGCGGGTCAACCTGGCATTGATGGAAGAACGCTGGCCGGATGTGAAGTTCAGGGCTACGCGGGAGCATCATTGATTGGGGTGGTGAGACACAGACCCTCACCCCAGCCCTCTCCCTAGAAGGGAGAGGGGGCTGATCGGTGGTGGCTGGATAATTGCGGCAAACAGTTTCTATGCAGTCGACGCTCTTATTCCGACTGTGATGAGGTCTGGCAGACAGACTGCAATCACCAATCTCACACGGTCGGCTCCCTCTACCCTCCGGGGAGAGGGCTGGGGTGAGGGATAGCGATCTCGGCCTGACACAAAAACTCCGCCAGCACAGAGCGATCATTTACAGCCCTACGCCTTCGCCACCGCCGCCACCAGCTCCACCGCCTCGCCCCGCTTGATCACCGCATACACCACCCCAGTCAGCAAACTCCCCGCGACTATCGCCAACAAATACAGCGCCGCCTGGTTGATCGCGTTAGGAATCAGCAGCACGAACAAACCACCGTGCGGCGCCATCAATTTGCAGCCGAAGTACATCGACAGCGCGCCGGTCAAGGCGCCGCCGGCGATGCTGGCGGGGATCACCCGCAGCGGGTCCTTGGCGGCGAAGGGGATCGCCCCTTCGGAGATAAAGCACAACCCCAGCACCCCGGCGGCCTTGCCGGCTTCGCGTTCGCTCTGGGCGAATTTATGCCGGGCCAGCAGGGTGGCGATGGCCATGCCGATCGGCGGCACCATGCCTGCGGCCATTACCGCGGCCATGGGCGCGTAACTCTGCGAGGCGAGCAGGCCGACCGAGAAGGCATAGGCGGCCTTGTTGATCGGCCCGCCAAGGTCGACGCACATCATCGCGCCCAGCAACAGGCCGAGCATGATCGCGTTGGTGCTGCCCATGCCGTCGAGAAACGCGGTCAGCCCGGCAAGCAGCTCCGCTACCGGCTGGCCGACCACATAGATCATGGTCAGGCCGGTAAACAGGCTGGCCAGCAGCGGGATGATCAGGATCGGCTTCAGCGCCTCGACACTGGCCGGCAATTGCAGCCAGCGGTTCAGGCCCCGTGCGGCGTAGCCGGCGAGAAAGCCGGCGATGATGCCGCCGATAAAGCCCGCACCCAGGCTACCGGCGAGCAGGCCGCCGATCATCCCAGGTGCCAGGCCGGGGCGGTCGGCAATGGAATAGGCGATATAGCCGGCCAGCACCGGCACCATCAGTTTGAATGCCGCCTCGCCGCCGATCTGCATCAGCGCCGCGGCCAGACTGCCCTCCTCCTTGAACGCCTCGATGCCGAAGACGAATGACAACGCGATCAGCAAGCCGCCAGCCACCACCATCGGCAGCATAAAGGACACGCCGGTGAGCAGGTGTTTGTAGGGCCCGCTCTTCGCCGTCGATTGGCCTGCCGCCGCGCTGCCCGCCTGGGCGGCTTCGGCCAGCGGTACGCCTTCGCGCAGCGCCCGTTCGAGGGTTCGTTGCGGCTGTTTGAGGGCCACACTGGTGCCGCAGCGGAACACTTTCTTGCCGGCGAAGCGGGCGCTGTCCACCTCGATATCGGCGGCCAGTAGCACCACATCGGCGGCGGCGATCACGGCATCATCCAGCAGATTGCGCGCACCGACCGAACCGCGGGTTTCCACCTGCAGGTCGATGCCCATCTGCTCGGCGGCCCGTTGCAACGCCTCGGCGGCCATAAAGGTGTGCGCCACGCCGGTCGGGCAGGCGGTCACGGCGACTATCCGCGATCGCTGAGTGGCATTGCTCGGCGCAGCGTCTTGCAGCACCTCGGCATGCTCAGAGGCATCGCGCAAGAACTGTTGTGGGTCGGCCAAGGCCAGGGCTGGGGTCGACTGCAGCAGACGCTTGCCGACGAAGCGCTGCAACTGCACTTCGCCGGTCGCGACCACGACCACCAGATCGGCAGCGGCGATTTGCGCTTCGCTCAGCGTCGCCGAATCCGCCTCCGTAGCGGCGGACTGCAGCACTTCGACATGGGTGGACCAGCCCAGGCGCTGGGCCGCGGCATCCAGCAGGCGCGCACTGAGCACGCTGGTAACCCTGCCATTGGGGCAGGCCGTAACGATAAGCAGGTTCATGCTAAAGACCTCATTATTGTTTTAATCCAGGGGCGCGATGCGTACGTCCGCTTCCAGGCGCGCGAGTTGTTCGCGGTCATGGATGCCGAAGCCCACCCGGGTCACCGCCTGGGCGGCAATCGCCGTGGCCAGGCGCAACGTGCGCTCGGCCGGCCAACCGCTGAGCAGGCCATGCAGCGTGGCGGCCAGCAGCGAGTCGCCGGCACCCACGGTGCTGACCACTTCAACCTCCGGCGGCTGCGCCTGCAGGGCGAAACCTGAGCCGTACCAACTGACGCCCGCGGCGCCGCGCGACAGCAGCACATGTTCGATGCCCTGCTCGCGCAATCCGCTGGCCGCCGCGGCCAAGGCCGCGCTGGACGGCTCGACCAGCCCGCAGGCCTCGGCCAGTTCCTCTTCGTTGGGTTTGATCAACCAAGGCGTTGCCGCCAAACCGGCGCGCAGGGCATCGCCGCTGCTGTCCAGCAGCAATGGCAGGCCAAGAGCCGTGAGCCGGCGTAGCAAGGTGGTGAACCACTGTGGGCTGACCCCTTGCGGCAGGCTGCCGGCGACCACCACGGCGGCGTGGCCGACGGCGATCCGTTCGAGCTGATCGAGCAACTGCGCCTGGTGTTCGGCGCCAACCAGCGGGCCCGGCCCATTGAGGTCGGTGACCCGACCGCTACGCTCGGCCAGCTTGATATTGCTGCGGGTCTCGCCGGGCACCCGGACGAAGGCATCGATCAGCCCGCGACGCTGGAATAGTGCCTCGAACGGCGCCGCATTGGCCGCGCCGAGAAAACCGCCAACGGTGACGCTGTGGCCCAGATCGGCGAGCACCTGGGCGACGTTCAGGCCTTTGCCGGCGGCATCGCGGCGCATGTCCAGGCTACGGTTGACCGCGCCCGGTTGCAGCGTATCGAGGCTCACGGTCAGATCCAGCGCCGGGTTCAAGGTCAGGGTCAGGATGCGCGCCATCAGAGCATCTCCTCGATCAGTGCGCGCACCGCCGTGGCGCTTTCCAGGGTCAGCGCCTGTTGCGCCAGGGCCTGGCTATGGCGCCAGTCCAGCTCGCGCACCCGCGCCTTGACCAGGGCGATGGAACGCGCCGACACACTCAGCTCGTCCACTCCCAGGCCCACCAGCAGCGGTACGGCAAGCGGGTCGCAGGCCAACTCGCCGCAAACGCCGACCCACTTGCCATGGGCGTGGGCAGCCTCGACGGTCATGCCGATCAGGCGCAGCACCGCTGGGTGCAGGCCGTCGGCCTGGACCGAGAGTGTCGGGTGACCGCGGTCGATGGCCAGGGTGTATTGGGTCAGGTCGTTGGTGCCGATACTGAAGAAGTCCACCTCACGGGCCAACACCGGCGCCAGCAGCGCCGCCGACGGCACCTCGACCATGATCCCCAGCTGCAGATCCGCCAGGGGAATTTCTTCGCGCAGGCGCAGGGCCATATCCCGCGCCGCGCGCCATTCTTCAACATTGCCGACCATCGGAAACATGATGCGCAACGGCCTGCCGTCTGCGGCTACCAATAGCGCGCGCAACTGGCTTTCCAGCAGTTGCGGATATTGCAAGGTCAGGCGAATGCCGCGCACGCCGAGAAACGGATTGTCCTCGGCCGGCATCGGCCAATACGGCAAAGGTTTGTCACCGCCGACATCCAGAGTACGCACCACCAGCGGCCGGCCCTGCAAAGCGTCGAACACCTTGCGGTACTCGGCTTCCTGGGTGGCCTGATCCGGCGCCTGCGGGTGGTTCATAAACACCAGCTCGGTGCGCAGCAGACCAACCCCTTCGGCGCCGAGTTCGACCGCCGCGGCGGTGTCGCCGCTGGCGCCGATATTCGCCGCCACTTCCACAGTGTGACCATCGAGGGTGACCGCGGCCTGCATACGCTCGGCATGGGCGCGCTCGCGGCGCAGCTGATTGGTCCGGTGCTCGCGTTGCGCCTGTTGCAAGGTTTGGGCATCGGGCGCCACGCGCACCAGGCCGCGCTCGCCGTCCAACAGCAGCAGAGTGCCCTGCTCCAGGGCCAGCAAGGCTTCGCCGGCACCGACTACCGCCGGAATGCCCAGCGCACGGGCGATAATTGCGCTGTGAGCGGTGGCGCCGCCGCGAGCACTGAGAATCCCGGCCACGCGCCGGCGATCGAGGCGGGCGACATCCGAGGGTGCCGCTTCGTCCAGCACCAGGATATAGGGCTCGTCTGGCTCGGGCGCCATCTCGACGCCGCAGAGCCTGGCCAGCACGCGGCGGCCGATATCGCGCAAATCCGCAGCGCGCTCGGCCAGCAAGGCGTCGTGCAGGGCTTCCTGCTGCTGCGCCGCGGTCTCGATTTCACCGATCCAGGCGGCTTCCGCGCTTGCACCTTGGGCCATGCGCACGTCGACGTCCTCGCGCAGCGCTGGGTCGCGCAACATGGCCTGATGGGTAACGAAAATCTCGCGCACGTTGGCGTCCTCAGTGGCCTCGACCAGGCGCTGGATATCCGCTTCGACTGTTGCCAACGCGGCGTCCAGACGGTCGCGCTCGAGCGCAGCGTCCTGGCCGGTTTGGCTGTACGTCAGGGTCGGCAGCCTGCGCACCAGCGCAGGGCCAATGGCGATACCCGGCGCGGCGGCCACCGCCTGAATCCGCGTGCCGGCAGCCGGTGCGGCCAGCGGTGGCGCGACCACGGCGATGGGAACTTCTGGCGCGATAGAAACGGGCAAGGGCTCGACCGTTTCACCGAGACCGGCGAGTACCGCCGCCTCGATGGCGACCAGCGCCTCGCCGGCAATCGACGGCTCGGCGCTGAATGTCAGCACTTGCCCGCGCCGCGCGCCGAGGGCCAATAATTTGCTCAGGCTCTTGGCCGAGACGCCACGCCCGGGCGCGTCGCCCAGGCGCACAAGCACTTCGCCGGTATAGGCCAGGGCGATCTGGCTAAGAATTTTCGCCGGGCGCGCATGCAGGCCATGGGCATTGGCCAGGGTGACCTGCAGCGTCGGCCAATCCGCCGGCACCTCGCCGCCCAGGGCTTCGAGCACGCTGCGGCTGGAACTGGCCTGGCTGAAGGCATCGCCACGCCCCTCGATGAGCAGATCGCACAGGCGTTCGAGCAGTTGCCTGTGA
>CBIHQF010000296.1:0-5549 GCA_966211665.1 uncultured Pseudomonas sp.
TTACTGGCAGTATTACCTGGCGCCGATCCCGCGCGACGAGCGCGGCGACCTGATGCAGGCGTTCTACAAACGCCTGACCGGCCCCGATCAGATCGCCCAGATGCACGCGGCCAAGGCCTGGTCGACCTGGGAAGGCCGTACCGCCACCCTGCGTCCCAACCCGCAGGTGGTCGAGCGCTTCGGCGATGCCCATCGCGCGCTGTCGATCGCCCGTATCGAATGCCACTACTTCCTCAACAACGCCTTTCTCGAACCCGATCAATTGCTCCGCGACATGCCGAAGATCGCCCACCTGCCCGGAGTCATCGTGCACGGCCGCTACGACATGATCTGCCCGCTGGAAAACGCCTGGGAACTGCACCAGGCCTGGCCCAACAGCGAGCTGCAGATCATCCGCGACGCCGGCCACGCGGCCTCGGAAAACGGTATCGCCGACGCCCTGGTGCGCGCGGCCAATCAGATCGCCCAGCGCCTGCTCGACCTGGCGCCCGAAGAGGCATGAAGGCGCTGATCCAACGCGCCGCCGGCGCGCGGGTCGAGGTGGCGGGCGAGGTGGTCGGCGCCATAGACCAGGGCTTGTTGGCCCTGGTCGCGGTCGAACCGCAGGACACCCCGACCAGCGTCGACAAATTACTGCACAAGCTGCTCAATTACCGGGTGTTCGGCGACGCCGCGGGCAAGATGAACCTGTCGCTCGGCGACGTCGGCGGCGGCTTGTTGCTGGTCTCGCAGTTCACCCTGGCGGCCGACACCCAAAGCGGCCTGCGCCCGAGTTTTTCCACTGCCGCACCACCGGCCCTGGGCGCCGAGCTGTTCGACCTGCTGGTCGAACGGGCGAGGGCCAAACACCCACAGGTCGCCACCGGCCGCTTCGGCGCCCATATGCAGGTGCATTTGGTTAACGACGGGCCGGTGACCTTTCTTTTGCAGGTCTAGCAGGCGAGCGCCGCCATCCCGGATTGCGCCAAGGCTTATCCGGGCTATCCATTGCCGCTGGCCTTTTCCACGTTCCGAACCTGATAAGAGTGACCAAGTGGGAGGGGCTTTAGCCGCGACAGCCGCCGCGGAAAGCTCGCCGCTGAAGCGCCTCCCACGGTTCGTGGTATGGATAGCCTCCGGGTTACAAAAACTCAACGCGGCGGCAGCATTTCCAGGCCATTGATCTGCAACCATTCGAGTACGTGTTCGCGCATGCGCTGGCCTTGGTAAGCCTGCCAATCCCGCTGCGTCCGGGGCAGGCTTTCCAGCAGAAAGTCGAAGGTGCGGATCGGTTTGCGCCCGTTCAGGGCCTGGCTCAGGGCGACATGGGCGTCTATGTCGTGGACGCTGGCGAGAAAGGCCACGCGCATGGCCAGGCTGTCCTCCTGCGGCAGGGGCTCGATGGCCAGGTAGCGGTCCGGCTGCACATCGTATTTTTCCTCGGCGCCCGGCCGCGTCTTGTCGCGTATGCGCAGGACGCCGCCGGTTTGCAGGTCGAGGAAGTACTCGGCATCGTCCTGACGCAGCATCGCCTGTTCGATACGCGCGAGTTCGAGTTTCAGAGAACGCATCATGGGCTGGCTCCAGGCTTCATCCGTGTCGACCATAACCCCGCGCGCCTATCGGGAGAAGCCGGCTCGTCGCCTCAGCTGCGCCGCGCCAGAGCCTCGGCGACGAAATCCAGGCGATCCTGGCCGAAATGCATTTCATCGTCGACGAAAAACGTCGGAGCGCCGAATACGCCGCGTTTGACCGCTTCTTCGGTGTTGTCTTTCAAGCGCTGTTTCACTGCCTCATCGTTGACCAAGCGTTCGAACTCGGCGACATCCAGACCAGCCGCACTCAGTACTTCGGCGACTATTTCTGGCTTGCCGAGATTTAGCTGGCGCACCCAGATCGCCTCGAACACCGCCCGTAGATAGGGCTCGAATTTGTCGCTGTCGAGGTAGCCGGCGGCGCCACGCATCAACGTCAGGGTGTTGATCGGGAAATACGGGTTGAACGCCAAGGGCACGCCGTAGCGTGTGGCAAAGCGCGTGAGGTCTTGCAGCATATAGCGGCCCTTGCTCGGGATCGCCACCGGCGACTGGTTGCCGGTGGCCTTGAACACGCCGCCGAGCAGCATCGGCCGCCAGACGATCCGCGCCCGCGCCGCCGCGGCGATGCCCGGCAGTTGGGTCCAGGCCAGATAGGACGAGGGGCTGCCGACATCGAAAAAGAATTCCACGCTGTTGTTCATACGATGAGCCTATCGGTGAGAGTGCAGAAGATCGTTTCCGGAAGCCTTGGCGCAATCCGGGAGCCGTTGATGGCTTTGGATCGCTCCCCGGATTTCATCCGGGGCTACGGGGCAACGCGCCTTCTGTAGGAGCGGCCTTGGCCGCGATTGTTGGGGGCGATCAGCAGGTGGTTTTTCAACGCCTGTTAGAACGTCTCGCTCCAGGGCCGCAGATCCAGTTCGTGCACCCAGCAATCGCGCGGCTGGCAGTGGATCTGCCAATAGGTATCGGCGATATGGTCGGGGTCGAGGATGCCGTCCTGCTCCTTGCGCTGGTAGAGCTCGGGAAAGTTGTCGCGGATAAAGGCGGTGTCGATAGCGCCGTCGATGATCGGGTGGGCGACATGGATGCCTCGCGGGCCGAGTTCGCGGGCCATGCTCTGGGCCAGGGCGCGCAGGGCGAATTTGGCGCTGGCGAAGGCGGCGAAATTGGCCCGGCCGCGCAAGGAGGCGGTGGCGCCGGTAAAAATGATGCTGCCGCGACCGCGCGCGAGCATCACCTTGGCCGCTTCGCGACCGGTGAGAAAACCGGCCAGGGCGGCCATCTCCCAGACCTTGCGATAGACCCGCTCGGTGGTTTCGGTAATGGAGAACTGCACGTTGGCGCCGATATTGAATATCACCGCCTCCAGCGGACCTATCTCGCGTTCGATGGTGGCGAACAGCTCGACCACCTGTTCCTCGACCCGCGCATCGCAGCCGAAGGCACGGGCGCTGCCGCCTTCTGCTTCGATGGCTTCGACCAGCGGTGTCAGCTTGTCGGCATTACGCCGCGCCACGCAGGCAACATAGCCCTCGCGGGCGAAGCGTTTGGCGATGGCGCCGCCGGTGGCGTCGCCGGCGCCAACTACCAGGATTGCTTTGCGTTCTGTCATCGGGCCTCTCCGTTAGTTCTATTTTGGAACCTGGCTAGATAGTCGGTTCCATTTTGGAACTTGTCAAGCTATGGTAGGCGCATCGAATTTGGAGAGCCGTAATGCGTTGGGAAGAACTCGAGCAACAACCCTGTTCCCTGGCCCGCACCCTGTCGGTGGTCGGCGACCGCTGGACCTTGCTGGTGCTGCGCGAATGTTTTCTCGGTACGCGGCGTTTCGACGGTTTCGAGCAGCGCCTGGGGGTCACTCGGCATGTATTGGCGGACCGGCTGAAAACGCTGGTGGCGGCGGGGGTATTGAACAAGGTTGCGTATCAGCAGCGACCGCTACGCGAGGAGTATCGGTTGACCGACAAGGGCCGTGACCTCTACCCGGCGATCCTGGCCCTGGTCAGTTGGGGCGATCAGCATATGAGCGGCGCCGAAGGCCCGCCCATCCGCCATATCCATAGCACCTGCGGCAAGCGCACACGTCCCGTGCTGGTCTGCTCGGAATGTACCGAGCCGCTGCTACCCCATGAGGTAGTGCTGGAAGAAGCGCCCGCGTTCGAAGGGCAGTTGCTGCCGGCGCATTGGCACGCCGAGCAGGTGGGGGGGGGAAACTTAGCAGGCTGTGGAAAAAGTCTGGGCGAGGTATGCGATACAAGGAAAAGCGGCCAAGAGACAGTGTAGCGAAGCAATAGCCGCAGGTTGGTCGTAGGGTGCGCCGCGCGCACCAAGAATCCGCGCCGCTGCTGGTGCGCGCGGCGCACCCTACGAAGTCGGCCTCCCTCCATTCAAGCGCCGCTGCCTGAACGCGACACAGTACGGGTGCACAGCCTTTTAACGGCCTGCTAACGCGGCACCAGGGCCGGCAATAGCGTGCGCGAAATCGCTTCGCGCACGGTGGGCAGCAGGGTGGCGCTGCCGCCGAGCATTTCCTCGACCAGTCGGCGCAGGGCTACGGCGCGTTCCGGGCTCAGGCCGCTGACCGCGTATTCGCAGGCCTGCTCGGCGCTCACCCCGGATGGAATCGACAGGCCCAGCGCCACCAGGCGTTCGCGGAAATCTTCCTGGTCGATCAGGTCGGCATGCATCATGGTTGAATCCTCCAGTGGCGCCGCTTCAGCGCAGTACGCCTTCATCGAGCAATAACTTGAAGATAGCCTCGGCGCCGTCTTGTGGCGAGACGTCTTTGAGCACCTGGCCGCCGCCACCGGAAGCCTTGGCGGTGGCCGCCTTCATCCGTTCGGCGCCGGTTTTCGCCTTGATCACCTTGAGTCGTTTCGGCCGTGGCCGCGCCGGCTGCAACTGGGCCACGGCGAGCAGATCGTCCGCGATAGAGGGTGTTGCATGGGCCTGCACTTGGCCGCGCCGGGCTGGGCCGAAGGCACTCTGGCGGGCCACCGGTGCTGCATGGTCGACGCTGGCGACGAACGGCAAACGCACGCGCAGGCGCCGCCGCTGGCCGCGGGGCAGGGCTTGCAGCACGTGCGCCACGCCGTTTTCGACGCTCTCCACCTCGGCCAAACCCACCACCAGGGGCCAGCCCAGTTGCTCCGCCAACAGGTAGGGCAGCATGCCGGAACCTTCGCCGGTTTCCGCCTGGCTGCCGGTCAGCACCAGCTGCGCATCGGCGTTGCCGAGATAGGCGGCCAAGGCGGGCAGGGCGTCGTCGCCGGGCGCTTGTTCGAGCACGCCGATTTCGCTCAAGCCCATACCCAGGTAGGCGCGCAGGGCGTCGGCATGGGGATCGCCGGCATGCAGTAGCCGCAGTTTGTCGCCGCTCAAACGCAAGCCCAGTTCCACCGCGCGGGCATCCTGTTCGGCGCGCCGAGGGCGGCCCGAACTCGGGTGTGCACCGATGGAAACCAGGGCGATGATGTTCAGATCAGTCATGCCAACGCTCCGTAGGGTGGAAGACGCTGTTTTCTTCCACCGTAGTGTTGTGGTCGCTGCTGGTGGATGGGTGAGGCGTCATCCACCCTACGGGTTTTCCATTCGTCGGTTGTTTAGGCCGCATCGCGGGCCGCTCCCTGACGGTGGGCCGCGATCCGCTCGATCAATGCTTGCAGAATCGCCGCCGAGTCGCCGATCACCGAGAGATCCGCGCGTTTGATCATGTCGCAGCCGGGGTCCATGTTCACCGCCACCACCTTGTCGCAGGCACCGATGCCTTGCAGATGCTGGATCGCCCCGGAGATGCCGACAGCCAGGTAAACCCGCGCGCTGACCCAGGTGCCGGTGGCGCCGACCTGGCGGTCGCGCGGCATGAAGCCGTCGTCCACCGCGACGCGCGAGGCGCCCTCGGTGGCGCCCAGGGTTTTCGCGGCCTGGTGGAACAGCGCCCAGTCCTTGACCCCGTTGCCGCCGGAGAGAATGAATTCGGCTTCGGCCATTGGGATCAGTGCCGGGTCCACCGCCACCGCGCCGAGATCC
>CBIHQF010000297.1:0-5538 GCA_966211665.1 uncultured Pseudomonas sp.
CGGCTCCATGGCCTCCTTGAAGCACACCGCCTTGGCGGCGATCACGTGCATCAACGGGCCGCCCTGGGCACCGGGGAACACCGCGGCGTTGAGCTTCTTCTCGATCTCGGGATTGCTCTTGGCCAGGATCAGGCCACCACGCGGACCGCGCAGGGTCTTGTGCGTGGTGGTGGTGACCACGTCAGCAAAGGGAATCGGATTCGGGTACAGGCCGGCGGCGACCAGGCCGGCGACGTGGGCCATATCGACGAACAGCAGCGCCCCGACCTTGTCGGCGATGGCGCGGAAGCGCGGGAAATCCAGGGTCTTCGAATAGGCGGAGAAGCCGGCGACTATCATCTTCGGCTGGCACTCGACGGCCAGGCGCTCGACTTCGTCATAGTCGATCAGCCCGGTCGTGGTGTCGATGCCGTACTGCACGGCGTTGTACAGCTTGCCCGACGACGACACCTTGGCGCCGTGGGTCAGGTGGCCGCCGTGGGCCAGGCTCATGCCGAGGATGGTATCGCCGGCATTGATCAGCGCCAGGTATACCGCGCTGTTGGCCGAGGAGCCGGAGTGCGGCTGGACGTTGGCGTAATCGGCGCCGAACAGCGCCTTGGCGCGGTCGATGGCCAACTGCTCGACCACGTCGACATGCTCGCAGCCGCCGTAGTAACGCTTGCCCGGATAGCCTTCGGCGTACTTGTTGGTCAGGCCGCTGCCCTGGGCCTGCATCACGCGCTAGCTGGTGTAGTTTTCCGAAGCGATCAGCTCGATGTGATGCTCCTGGCGCGCCTCTTCGGCGTTGATGGCAACGAGCAATTCATCGTCGTAGCCCTGGATCTGGTCGTGCTTGCTGAACATCGCGTATCTCCTGCGGCCCCTGGGCGGCGCCTGTCTATCGGTTCTGGGATCTAGCCCAGTTGCCAGAGATGGTATGACTCGCCCTTAAGGGCCAGATGCCTATGCACGCCACAGGGGGGTTCGTTTGCGACATGGGTGTTTTCACGACAGGCACATTGGCGACATGCGGGGAAGTCCGCCCTGGGGCGCGAGATGCCCGAACACCGTAGTCCGGATGCGATCCGGGGGCAGGTTGTGCGGCCGGCATCGCTCCCTGGATTTCATCCAGGCTACGGGGCTAACACACAGGTGATCCGTAGCTCGGGTCGAGCGAAGCGACACCCGGGAAAGGGTGTCCCGGGTATCGCTGTGCTCAACCCTGGCTACAAGCTGCATGCGTAGCCCGGATGAAATCCGGGGAAATTCGGGGCCGACATATCGCTCCCGGATTACATCCGGGCTACCGGAACCATCGCGGTATCCGTGAACGCCTATCAGTTGTAGCCCGGATAAGCCTTGGCGCAATCCGGGGCAATCTCGGGCCGGCAAATCGCTCCCGGATTGCATCCGGGCCTACGAGACGACCGTCAGCGCAGCCACTCGCGTATCGCGGCCAGCAGCAGGAAGTGCCCGGGGTAGAACAGATAGGCCCAACGCCGCACCGGCGGTACGGGCAGCGTCAGCTTCTGGCGCAGCAACCACAGGCCGAGCAGCGGCGCCGCGGCGCAGACCAGGATCACCGCCCAGGCGAAGGGATCGCCACGTAGCGCATCGATATAGAACGGCGGCCAGTAGTTAGCCGCCAGGCTCAACGACACCGGCCAGACCCAGGCGCTGCCAGGACGCTGCAAGGCGAACAGGAACGCCGCCGGCAGCAGCGCACCGACCGCGCCGAACATCAGCCAAGGATGCCCGAGCAGCGCCAGCAGCAACGCCGCCACTGCCAACCAACGGCGCTGGCCATAGGGGTGCTGCAGGCCGGCGGCGATCAGCAGGCCCAGCGCCAGCGTCGGCAGCACATTAAGCGACTGCGGCGCCTGCACCAGCAGCCGATAAGGCCACTCCGAGAGCAGCGCAAAAATCAACAGCAGCGCGAGATAACGCAGCGGTATGGGGCCGCGCCGGTCCACCGTCGATTGCGCCCCAGCCGGCCGCACCGAAGCGGACCGCGCCAGATTCGCGGCAATCGCCAGACAGAAAAACGGGAAGGCCAGACGGCCCGGGATATACACGGCGTATAGCTGCGGCCAGACGTGGCGCAGGTGGTCGATCGACATGCTCAGCAGCGCCAGCCACTTGAGCAGATCCAGCGCTCTGTCGCGGTTGCGGTGGGATAAGGCTGAGTCGGGCATGGCGGTTATCGGAGCGACGGGATATCGCTCACCTTAACGCAGGCATGGCAACCCAGGCACGGCCGATCTGGTGGCCGACTACTGCTGCAACTGCGCTTCGCAACTGCTCGATGCATCGATCAGCCGTTGCCGTAGCGCCGGGTCGGGCGACGCTTGCCGGCCGAGCTCACGCAATTCGGCCTCGCTGAACTCGCTGCTGACCTTGGTCGCCGCGCACTCGCAGTAGGCCCGCAGCTGCGCCTGGCTGTGGCTGCTCTGGGCACTGGCGATGCACTCTTCGGTGAACTGGCTTTTGGCGCCCGCCGGCCAATCGGCGGCGGCCGGGAAGGAAACGAGCAAAGGGGCGCATGCTGCAAACAACCGGGCAGGCAAATGGCGATAGCTCATGGTGGACTCCGTTCAGGTCAGGACCCGGCAAGCACTGCCGGGCCTGTATTTCTGAGGCCGCTGCCGACCATGAGTTCCTTGTCATTTCGCCGCTGCCGGGGTGCAAGGGAACCTGAAACAGCGCATGGAATAAACAAGATGTCGCCGCAACGTCCGTAGGCCGGACTGTGCGCAGGTAAAGTAAGGCGATACGCCGCCCCCTCGTCCCGGCGCTCGACGTCCGACGCCCGAATAGAAGGAACTAGCAATGCCCGATCTCTCGCAACAGTTCGCCAGCGACAACTATTCCGGCATCTGCCCGGAAGCCTGGGCCGCGATGGCCGAGGCCAATCACGGCCACGACCGCGCCTATGGCGACGACCAGTGGACCGCTCGCGCGGCCGATCACTTCCGCCGCCTGTTCGAAACCGATTGCGAGGTGTTCTTCGCCTTCAACGGTACCGCGGCCAACTCCCTGGCCCTGGCCGCGTTGTGCCAGAGCTACCACAGCGTGATCTGCTCGGAAACCGCCCACGTCGAAACCGACGAATGCGGCGCCCCGGAGTTTTTCTCCAACGGCTCCAAGCTGCTGCTGGCGAGGACCGAGAACGGCAAGCTGACGCCCGAGGCGATTCGCGAAGTGGCGCTCAAGCGCCTGGACATCCACTACCCCAAGCCACGGGTGGTGACGCTGACCCAGGCCACCGAGGTCGGCACCGTCTATCGCCCCGAGGAAATCGCCGCGATCAGCGCGACCTGCCATGAACTGGGCCTCAATCTGCACATGGACGGCGCGCGCTTTTCCAACGCCTGCGCCTCCCTCGGCTGCTCCCCGGCCGAACTGACCTGGAAGGCCGGCGTCGACGTGCTGTGTTTCGGCGGCACCAAGAACGGCATGGCGGTGGGCGAAGCGATCCTGTTCTTCAACAAGGCCCTGGCCGAGGATTTCGACTATCGCTGCAAGCAGGCCGGCCAGCTTGCTTCGAAGATGCGCTACCTGTCGGCGCCCTGGGTCGGCCTCCTGCAGGACGGCGCCTGGCTGCGCTACGCCAATCACGCCAACAGCTGCGCGCGCCTGCTCGCCGAGCTGGTCGCCGACGTGCCGGGGGTCAGCCCGATGTTCCCGGTGGAAGCCAACGGGGTGTTCCTGCAGATGTCCGAAACGGCCCTGGAAACCCTGCGCGCCAAGGGCTGGCGCTTCTACACCTTTATCGGCGCCGGCGGCGCGCGCTTCATGTGCTCCTGGGACACCGAAGAGCAACGGGTGCGCCAGCTGGCGGCGGATATCCGTACGGTCATGAGCGCGGATTAAGCGCTCGGCATGCCGTTTGCCGCTCGTCCGCCGGCCCGCCCGTCTCGACCACCCGGGGCTAATCTGACGGATAGCGGCAAAATGCCTGCTCGCAGGCACGGTGCAACCGGAGGAACAGACACATGGCAGCCGACGACAGCTTCGAACTCAGCCTGGAAGAGCTGAGCCTCGAACCCCTGGAGCAACCCACCGAAGCGCCTGCCCAGGCCAAGGCGCCGGCTCATTTCAAAATCGATACCCGCGGCAAGCGCGAGCGGCGCAGCCACGCCGACAGGCGCAGCGCCATCCGCTTCGAGGAAGACCGCCGCGCCAACAAAGACCGCCGCGCCGACGCCAACGGCTGGACGCTGGGTACGGATATCTAACAGGTTGATGAGGGTCCTGGGACCCGGAGGCGGACAAGCCTTCGGCATGTCCGCCCTACGAGGTCTCAGGCCTTGAGCATAAAGGGTGGCCGGACGAAGAAGCGCCTTTCATCATTCCCACATCGCCACGGTCGTTAACGGCGCATTTTTTCACGCACAAAAAGCGGGACCGCAATGCAGTCCCGTTTTTTGTGCGACCAGGCATCAGTCCATACTGCCGTCGCCACGGTTGCTCGGCGTGACGCCGGTGCCGGTGCCCGAACCGGTGCCGGTATTGCTATCGGTTTCGCTACCGCTGCCTCTACGGTGTTCTTCATCCTCGTCGGACGTTCCGGACGAACCGGAGCCGCCGGTCGAGCCTCCCGATGTTCCCGTACCGCCACCCGTGCCGGTACCGGTACCGGTATCAGTGCCTGTTCCTGTCCCAGTACCGCCGGAGCCAGTACCCGCGCCACCTCCAGCGCCACCGCCGCCTCCAGCACCACCACCGCTCAGGATCAGAGGTGTATCGCTCGGGTGGCTGCTGTCATCGTCGGTGCCGACGGCATGGGCGCCGCCCGATACCGCGAACAGGCCAGCCAAGGTCAAAGCAGTTAACGTTTTCGCGTTCATGACGAACCTCCAGATAGTGAGTCGTCGCGCATCTGCGCGACTCCCCATCTGAGGCCGCGAACAAGCGGCGGAGGTTTGCCCGAAAATCCGTTGCAGGATATGTCGCTGGCACCTGCCCCGTAAGGACGAGTGCCAGGCGTCAATAATCGATGGTCACATCGCCCTGGGCGACGCTGCAGCAGGAGAGGATATAGCCCTCGGCGAGGTCTTCGTCGGTGATGCCGCCGTTGTGCTCCATGGTCACCTCGCCGGCGGTTTTCATCACCTTGCAGGTGCCACAGATGCCCATACCGCACGCCTTGGGGATATGCAGGCCGAGCTTGGCGGCAGCCGCGTGCACGGTTTCGCCAGGGTTGATGCGGATGCTCTTGCCGGTGGCGGCAAAGGTCACCTGGTGCTGGTCCGCAGCCGGCACCGGCGGCGCTTCGGCGGCTTCGGCGGCCAGTTCCTTGACTTCGGCGCGCACCTCCGGTGGCGTCGCGCCGAAGGATTCCTCGTGGTAACGCTGCATGTCGTAGCCGTTGTTCTGCAGCAGGTGCTTGACCGCGTTCATGTAGGGCGTCGGCCCGCAGCAGAATATCTCCCGCTCCAGGTAATCCGGGGCGATCAATTCCAGCATCTTCTGGTTGAGATAGCCGCGGTAGCCGGCCCAGGCCTCGCCCAGGCCGTGTTTTTCGCAGATCACGTGCAGGCTGAAGTTATTGAT
>CBIHQF010000298.1:0-5537 GCA_966211665.1 uncultured Pseudomonas sp.
AGCAACCTGGAGGTGCTGGACGCCATGGAGCGCGGGCTGGCGCAGATCGGTCGGCCATTGATCAAGGCCCTGCACTGGCTCAACCGCAATACCCGCAGCGGCTCGCGCAAGAACATCGCCGCCCATTACGACCTCGGCAACGAGCTGTTCGAGCAGTTTCTCGACCCGACCATGATGTACTCGGCGGCGATGTTCCGTAGCCCCAACGACAGCCTGGAACAGGCGCAGCTGAACAAGCTGCAACGCATCTGCCAGAAGCTGGCGCTGAAACCCAGCGATCACCTGCTGGAAATCGGCACCGGCTGGGGCAGCATGGCAATCTACGCGGCCAGCCACTATGGCTGCAAAGTCACCACCACCACGCTGTCGCGCGAACAGTTCGCCCATACCGAGCGGCGTATCGCCGAGCTGGGCCTGGGCGAGCGCATCACCCTGCTGCTGGAGGATTACCGCGACCTCAGCGGCACATACGACAAGCTGGTCTCGATCGAGATGATCGAGGCGGTCGGCCATCGTTTTCTACCCACCTACTTCGAGCAATGCGCCGCGCTACTCAAGCCCGATGGGCTGATGCTGCTGCAAGCCATTACCATCCGCGACCAACGCTACGAGCAGGCGAAAAGCAACGTCGATTTCATCCAGCGTTATATCTTCCCCGGCGGCGCCCTGCCCTCTGTGAACAAGATGCTGGAAATAGTTACCACCAGGACCGACATGACCCTGCAGCACATGGAGGATTTCGGCCTGCATTACGCGCGCACCCTGCGCATGTGGCACGACAACCTGCGCCAAGCGCGGCACAAACTCGAGCAGCTCGGTTATGACGACTACTTCTTCCGTCTGTGGGAGTTTTACCTGTGCTATTGCGAGGGCGGCTTTATCGAGCGCACCATCGGCACCGCGCAATTGCTGCTGGCCAAGCCGGCGGCGCAACCGGAACCGCTGTTGGGAAACCTGAATGCCTAAATTAATCGCCAATGCCCTGTTGTTTCAGCTCGGCTGGCTCGTCTGCGTATTCGGCGGCGACAGCCTGTGGCTGCTGACAGTGCCGGCGATAGTTGCGGTGCATCTGTTGTGGATCAGCAGTTGGCAAGCCGAAGGCAAGCTGCTGATCAGCGTGTTTCTCGCCGGCAGCGCACTGGACAGCTTTCTGCTCAATCTTGGCGTGTTCGACTTCGGCGAACCGCGCACCCTGATTCCGTTATGGCTGGCCTGCCTGTGGCTGCTGCTGGCCACCACCCTCAACCATTGCCTGGCCTGGACCGCCCGCCCCTGGTGGCGCGCCAGCCTGCTCGGCGCCCTGGCCGCGCCGCTGTCCTACTACGGCGGTGCGCAGATTGCCGGCGTCGGCCTGCCGTACGGCACCTGGCAAAGCCTGCTGCTGATCGGCCTGATCTGGGCCGTGGCGATGCCCGTGCTGCACGGCTTCGCCAAGCTCTACCGCGCGCAGTACGAGCAAAGTCAACGAACTCGCAAGACGGCGTAGGCTGGGTCGGGCCACGCTGGCTGAGCGCAACGAAAGCGGGGCTGTAGGGCGGGTGAAACCCGCCAGGGCACCGGCAGAGCAAGGCGGGTTACACCCGCCCTACGCCGGCGAACCGGCGATGGTTAAACACCACGAAGCGGGCACGACAGATATCTCGCCGCCGGCCGCTTTGTTGGGCTTCGCTCCGCTCAGCACCAACCTACCGGCCGTAGAGAGTCAGAAGCGTCCTCAACTGGCGTCCTCTCTTGATGAGTAAAGCCCCAGCCACTCTATGTCGGCCGCGAATCACCGGATCACGTCCATAGCGTACACTGCGCCGCTATGACCGATAGCCCCACCATCCCCCACACCCAACTGCCCACACCTGCTGCCGTCAGTTGCTCCAACTGTGCGGCCTGCTGCTGCCAGTTGGAGGTGATGCTGATTACCGACACCGGCGTGCCGCAGCGCTACATCGATACCGACGCCTGGGGCGGCGAAGTGATGCTGCGCCTGGACGACGGCTGGTGCGCCGCGCTGGATCGCGACAGCATGCGCTGCACCATCTACGAAGTGCGCCCGCTGATCTGCCGCGAATTCGAAACCGCCTCGGCCGAATGCCTGGACGAGCGCAAAGGCATGGCCAGCATCTACCGCTGAAAAACCACCCATGCGCTTCAATGATCTACGAGCGCTCGGATAGCCTCTGTGTAGGAGGCCCCGTCTACGACGCCGCACTAACACGCAGAAAATTGTGTAGGAGCCAGCTTGCTGGCGATGCTTTTGCCCTAACAGATCGCCAGCAAGCTGGCTCCTACAAGGTTTCGTGGATATCTAATCTCTACATTGTTTTCTGTTTGATGAGAGCCAGGAAGACACCTACAACCCCCGCACCATCTGCCAATCCAAACCGAAACGCGCCAGGTATTTACGCAACCGATCCGCGTCGTTGGGCTGGCTTTTGCCCTGGCGCGATTGGGCGAATAGCTGGCGGCCGGCATCGGACAGGCTGGCCGCCTCGCGACAGAGCGCCACCACTCCCGGCAATTGCAGCTGATCGAACAGATCCAGCGTCTGCCAACGCTCGCCCAGCAGGCGCTCCAGCTCCTGTTGCATGCCTGTCTTGGCCAGCCCTTTGCCGCTCCAGGCAGCTTGCAGACGGAGAATTTCATCTTCCACCTGAGCCTCGTCGATCCGCCCGCTGTCGGCCAGGGTGGCCATACGGGTGATCGAGGCCGACAGTTCGCGGAAGTTGCCGCTCCAGACCGCCTCGCGGCTGCTGGCGAAGGCCAGGTAGCGCTGCCGCGCCTGCAAATTGAAGCGCACTTGGCGGCCCTGTTCGCGGGCATAGCGCTCCAGCTCGAACTCCAGGTTCGGTTCGATATCCTCGCGGCGCCCGGCCAAGCCCGGCAGTTCGAAGGTCCAGAGGTTGATACGGGCGAACAGATCCTCACGAAACAGGCCCTGCTGCACCCGCTCGCGCAGGTCGCGGTGAGTGCCGGCGATCAGCAGAAAGTCGCTCTCCACCTCCTTGTCGCTGCCCAGGGGAAAGAAGCGCTTCTCCTCGATGGCCTTGAGCAGCATGGCCTGCTCGTCCGGCCCCAGTTCGCCGATTTCATCGAGAAACAGCATGCCGCCGTCGGCCGCGCGCAGCAGCCCTTCGCGCGCCGTCTGCGCCCCGGTAAAGGCGCCTTTGCTATGGCCGAACAACGCGGACATGGCGCCGTCGCCGCGCAGGGTGGCGCAGTTGACCTCGACGAAACGCCCCTGCAACAGATGCCGGGCGCGCTTGAGCTCATAGATGCGCCGGGCCAGAAACGACTTGCCCGAGCCCGTCGGCCCGACCAGCAGCATCGGCGCCCGCGAGCGCACCGCCACCCGTTCGATCTGCTCGATGCTGCGGTTGAACGCCGGATTGCGCGTGGCGATACCGGATTTGAGGAAGGCCAGGGTTTCCTGCTGCTCGCGGCGAAAGCGCGTGGCGATGCCGTCGTAGCGCGACAGGTCGAGGTCGATCAGGGTGCAGGTGCCGCTGTGGGTGGATTCCTCCGCGCGCCGCCCCGGCGAGGTCTGCGCCAGGCGCGCCGGCAGGTAGCGTGCCTCGGTCAGCAGAAACCAGCAGATCTGCGCGACGTGGGTGCCGGTGGTGATATGCACCAGATAGTCCTCGCGCTCGGTATCGAAGGCATAGCTGCTGACGAACTCGTGCAGGGCACCGTAGACCTCCTGAAAATCCCAGGGGTCGCGCAATGCCATGGCGTGCAGGCACACCTCGGTTTCCGGCGACACCGCGGCGATATCGTCGCGTATGCGCCCAGCCAGCCCGGCGTCGCGAGGGCTGTGGATCAGTTCGAGGCGGTCGATCAGCAAATCCTGCTGCTGGCACAGGCCGACGCTGGGCCGCCACTTGCTCCAGCGGTTGGCGCCCTTGCCGACTCTATCCAGGGTGGCGCCGACAAAGCCGATAGCGACGGTTTTCTTAGCGAACATGCTTTATACCAAAGGATAAATTGCGATAAGAAAATATAGTAATTTTCACCATGCAAGCCAGGGAATATTTTGCCGACGGTTAAAAATAAAAATATTTCCTTTATAAATTAATAACTTATAAAAACATCCCGACAACCGGAAGATTCTGGCACGTCCCTCGCAATATCCCTCTCGACCGCAGCGCCAGGCAGGCCAACGGGTCGGGAGTCACATCCCGCCGGTGCGGGGATCCACCTTCGGGTTCGGATGCCCCGCATGCCGCCACCGCAACGCTCGGTCATTGGCTCGGTAGCTCAGTTGGTAGAGCTCTCTTCCCCGGAAGAACGGTCGCAGGTTCGAGTCCTGCCCAGCCATTCGATAGCTCAACTGGTAGAGCAGTCTTCTTCGGAAGATGTGTCGCGGGTTCGACTCCCGCTCGAAATATGCCCTCTCACGGCAGCTACACCGCAGTACCCGTTGGCGTGGCAGTGCTTTTTGCTGCCGCCGCCGATCCGCCCGGCCCCGTGCTAGAGCGGCGGGCAGAGTCAGCATCGGGCCAAGGCAGGCCTTACGACCAGGACCGTCGCGACGCACGCTCACCCCGCAGCCCCAGCACGGACGCCCGGCGGATCGGCGAACGCCGACACCAATACCGAGAAGAAAAGAAAAAAGGAATTAACAATGAACATGCTCAAACGCTTTGTGGTGAAAAAGAACGAACGCGCGCTGCTGTACGCCGAAGGCGATTTCCAGGCCATCCTGGAGCCCGGCTTGTACCGCCGCTTCGATCCACGCAACCGCCTGAGCGTTGAAGTTTTCAGCCTGAACTGTCCGCGCTTCGAGCACCGTCTGGCCGGTTACCTGCGCAAGAACGAGCCCGCATTGATCGAGCGCCACTTCGAGCGTTTCGATACCGCCGAGCACGAGGCAGGCCTGCGCTATGAAGACGGCATGCTGGTGGAAATCTTGCCGCCCGGCAGCCGTCGCCTGTACTGGAAGGGGCAGAACGAGCAGCGCCTGGAGCGCATCGATCTGAGCCAGCAATACCGTCTGGACGCCGCACTGGTCGCCCTGCTCACCCAGCCCGGCCTGCGTAGCCAAGCCCTGCTGGGCCTGGATGCGGTGTTGCTGGCCCAGGTGCCGGCATTCCAGGTCGGGGTGCTCAAGGTCGATGGCGAGGTGATCGAACTGTTGCCGGCCGGCCATTACGGCTTCTGGCGTTTCAACCGGCAGATCAGCGTCGAGTTGGTGGATATGCGGATTCAGGCCCTGGAAGTCAGCGGCCAGGAAATCCTCACCCGCGACAAGATCAGCCTGCGCCTGAACCTGGCGGCCAACTGGCACTACAGCGATGTGTTGCTGGCCCATTCGCGCCTGGCCAAACCCCAGGAGCACCTGTACCGCGAGCTGCAATTCGGCCTGCGTGCAGCGGTGGGCACCCGCACCCTGGACGAGCTGCTGGAGAACAAGCAGCTGATCGACGAGGCAGTGAGCAGCCACCTCGCCGCCAAACTGCCCGACTGCGGCCTGGAGGTAAGCAGCCTGGGCGTGCGCGACATCATCCTGCCCGGCGAGATGAAAGCCCTGCTGGCCCAGGTGGTGG
>CBIHQF010000299.1:0-5531 GCA_966211665.1 uncultured Pseudomonas sp.
CTGCTCTTGCCACAGCCCGAGGGACCAATCACGGCCGTAATCGAGCAGGGCGCCCACCGTTTCCAGCATCGCGGCAGCGATCACGTGGCGTCGACCGGCAGCATGATTCTGATCAATCCGGACGAAGTGCATTCCTGTTCCAAGGCCCATGAGCAGGGTTGGCGTTATCGCGCGTTTTACCCCGAGATGACGCAGATATCCGGCGTGCTGGACGAGTTGCAACTGGGCCAGAGCGGCATGCCCAGCTTTGCCGACAGTGTGCTGCACGACCCCGCGGTGGGGCAGGTGTTCAGCGACCTGCACCGCTTGATGGAGAGCCCGGCGAGCGCGCTGCAGCAGCAGACCGCCTGGCGTGAAGCGATTTTGCTGTTGTTTCAGCGCCATGCGCGTATTCCCGCCGGCATGCTTCCGGGCCGCGAACCCCGGGCCGTGGCTCGGGCAAAGGAATTGCTCAGCGCGCACCTGGCCGATCCGCCTTCGCTGGAGACGCTGGCCGCGGCGGTGGGGCTGTCGCCGTTCCATTTCGCCCGGGTGTTTCGCCGCGCCACCGGCTTGCCGCCGCACAGCTGGCTGATGCAACGCCGTGTGGAGCAGGCCCGCGCATTATTGAAAGTCGGCTGCACGCCACTGACGGTCGCCATGCAATTGGGCTTTGCCGACCAGAGCCACCTGACCCGGCAGTTCAAGCAAACCTACGGCATCGGTCCTGGCGCTTACCGCAAGGCCTGCCACACGTCGAGTAAGAGGATGAGCCCGGCGGCGGATACCGAGTCCGAATCGCTTTCGTAGACCCTATGTTCATGTGCAAGGTCCACGGCCTCGTAGGGTGGACATGCCGAAGGTTTGTCCGCCATCTCGGTGCCCGCGGTGGACAAGGCTTCGCCATGTCCACCTCACGACTGGTAGCCCGGATAAGCTTTGGCGCAATCCGGGAAAACTCCACGCCTGCAATCACTTTCCGCAGTGAGTGCGACCTACCGCGGCTGCGCTAGAACAATTCTGCGCAAGATCGTTCAAGACGACATCCCCGCGCCACGCTAGCCTTGCGGGTCTGGAGGATACCCATGACCCGCTCGCAAGAATTCACCCAAGGCGCCCGCGATATGTTGCCGATGCTGCTCGGCGCCATCCCGTTCGGCATCATTTTCGGCAGCCTGGCCGGGGCCGCGGGACTGTCCGTCTGGCAAACCATCGGCATGTCGCTGCTGGTGTTCGCCGGTTCCGCGCAATTCATCGCGCTCAGCTTGCTCGGTGCCGGGGTGGGACTGGCGGTGCTGTTATTGACCACGGCGGTGGTCAACCTGCGTCACGCGCTCTACAGCGCCAGCTTGCAACCTTTCGTGCGTCATCTGCCTGCGCGCTGGCGGGTACCCTTGGCATTCTGGTTGACCGACGAGGCATACGCCGTGGTGCAGCACCGCTATGCCGAGTTGGATGCCTCGCCGAACAAACATTGGTACTTTCTCGGCGCCGCCCTGGCGATGTACGTGAATTGGCAGCTGTGCACCCTGGTCGGGGTGATATTCGGCCGGAACGTGCCGAACCTCGGCGCCTGGGGATTGGACTTTGCCATGCTCGCGACCTTTATCGGCATAGTCGTGCCCATGCTGCGCAACCGCCCCCAGGTGGCCGCGGCGCTCGCCGCCGCCGCGGTGGCGTTGGTGTGCCACGAACTGCCTTACAAGCTCGGTCTGCTCGCCGCGGCATTCAGCGGGATCGTCGTCGGCGTGGTGTTGGAGCGGCGCGCCGGGGCGCTTGTCGAAGAGGAGGTCGTTTGATGGAAAACTGGATCCTGATTCTCGGCATGTTGGCGATCACCTTCAGCACACGCTACAGCCTGTTCGCCTTTCCCGATCTGCGCTTTCCGCCGCTGGTGCGCCAGGGTTTGCATTATGTGCCGACCGCCGTGCTGACCGCGATAGTGGTGCCGGGCATGCTGATCCCCGATGGACAACACTGGGCCTTCAGTCTGGATAACGCCTATCTTCTAGCTGGGTTGGCGGCCATCGCCATCGCCGCGCTGAGCCGCAATCTATTGGCGACCATCGGTGGCGGCTTTCTGGTGTTCTTCGCCTTGCGCTGGGTCTTGGGGCAATTGCCAATCTAGGACTGCAAACCGTAGGTTGGCGCTGAGGCACGAAGCCCAACAAGCAGCGTAATCTGAAAAAATAGCGGCAAAAATCGTCGATACCTGTGGCTTTGCCACTGCATCTTGCAGTCCAATGCTCAACGCCTCCAGTCAGCCTTACGGACAGGTACACGGACGATGACCTAACACTCCCAATTCGCCTTGCTCGGAAAAACGCGTTTTTTGCCGTTCTTCATCACCCAATTGCTCGGCGCCTTCAACGACAACATTTTCAAGCAATCGCTGATTCTGGCGATTCTGTTCAAGCTGGCGGTAAACGCCGACCGCGATTTGCTGGTCAATCTCTGCGCGCTGCTGTTTATCCTGCCGTTCTTCCTGTTCTCGGCCCTCGGCGGGCAATTCGGCGAGAAGTTCGCCAAGGACGGCCTGATCCGCAAGATCAAATTCGCCGAAATCCTGATCATGCTCACCGGCGCCGTCGGGGTGTTGCTGGACAACCTGCCGCTGATGCTGCTGGTGCTGTTCGCCATGGGCACCCAGTCGGCGCTGTTCGGCCCGGTTAAATATTCGATTCTGCCGCAGCACCTGCACGAAGAAGAGCTGGTCGGCGGCAATGCCCTGGTGGAGATGGGCACTTTTCTGGCTATTCTCGCCGGCACCATAGGCGCGGGCATGATGATGGCCAGCAGCGCCTATGCCGGCATCGTCGCCAGCTCCATCGTGCTGGTGGCGGTGCTCGGTTACCTGGCCAGTCGCGCGATTCCCGCGGCTGCGGCGGGGCTGCCGGAGCTGAAGTTGGACTGGAACATCTTCCGTCAGTCCTGGTTGACCATGAAGCTCGGCCTGGGCCAGCGCCCCGCGGTGTCGCGCTCGTTGGTCGGTAATTCCTGGTTCTGGTTTCTCGGCGCCATCTACCTGACGCAGATTCCCGCCTACGCCAAAGAGTGGCTGCATGGCGACGAAAGCGTGGTAACGCTGATTCTTACGGTTTTCTCGGTGGGTATCGCTCTGGGTTCGATGCTCTGCGAGCGGATGAGCGGGCATAAGGTGGAGATCGGTCTGGTGCCGTTCGGCTCCATGGGCCTATCGCTGTTCGGCATCATGCTCTGGTGGCATTCGGGCGGCTTTCCGCAGGCCGAGCTGGCGCATGATTGGTTGGCGGTACTGAGTCAGCCGCAGGCCTGGTGGATCCTTGGTTCGATCCTCGGTATCGGCGTGTTCGGCGGCTTTTACATAGTGCCGCTGTACGCCTTGATCCAGTCGCGCACCGCCGAGCACGAGCGGGCGCGGGTGATCGCCGCGAACAATATCCTCAATGCGCTGTTCATGGTGGTGTCGGCGATCGTCTCGATTCTGTTCCTGAGCCTGGCTGAGCTATCGATCCCGCAGCTGTTCCTCGCCGCATCGCTGATGAACGTCGCGGTCAACGCCTACATCTTCAAGATCGTCCCTGAGTTCAGCATGCGTTTCATGATCTGGCTGCTCGGTCATTCGATGTACCGGGTCGAGCACAAAGGTCTGGACGCCATTCCCGATGAAGGCCCGGCGGTGCTGGTGTGCAATCACGTGTCCTTCGTCGATGCATTGTTGATCGGTGGGGCGGTGCGTCGGCCGATCCGTTTCGTCATGTACTACAAGATCTACAATCTGCCGGTGCTCAATTTCATCTTCCGCACCGCCGGTACCGTGCCGATTGCCGGGCGCAACGAGGACTTGCTGATCTACGAGGCGGCGTTCAAGAAAATTGCCGAGTACCTGCGTAACGGCGAGCTGGTATGCATTTTCCCGGAAGGCAAGTTGACCGCCGACGGCGAGATCAACGAGTTCAAGAGCGGGGTGGAACGCATCCTCGAAGAGAACCCGGTGCCGGTAATTCCTCTCGCGCTACAGGGGCTGTGGGGCAGCTTCTTCAGCCGCGACCCGCACAAGGGGTTCTTCAAGCGACTGTGGTCGCGCATCGTGCTGGTGGCCGGTGCGCCTATCGCCGCCGAGGCGGCCAAGCGCCAGGTGTTGCAGGCGCAGGTGGCCGAGCTGCGTGGCGAAGTGCGTTAGCGCGCGGACGTAAGCGGAGGACGCTTTGGTAGCCCGGATGCAAACCGGGAAAGATGGTCCTCTCTATTTCAAGGCACAAAAAACCGCTCACTGAGCGGTTTTTTTGTGCCGGTCGCGAGGCCGCTTAGATCCCCTGCGGAATCTCTTCGCCGCCCAAGGCTTCGAACAGCGCCGGGAGGAAGTCGACCAGGGTCAGCATCATCAGGGTGAAGCTGGCGTCCTGTTGGCCGAGGGCATCGTCGCCGCCGTCCTGTTCGGCTTGATCCTGCAGCAGGTCTTCGAAACGCAGGCGCTTGATCACCAGTTTGTCGTCGAGCATGAACGACAGCTTGTCCTGCCAGGCCAGCGACAGCAGGGTGACCTGCTTGCCCGAGGTCATGTGCAGCTGGATTTCGTCGCTGGTCAGGTCCTGACGCTTGCAGCGAACCACACCGCCGTCCTCGTGGGTGTCGCGCAGTTCGCATTCGTCCAGTACATGGAAATCGGCGGCGGCTTGCTGGGTCTTGACCCAGTCGGTCAGGGTGGCGCTCGGGGCGATCTTCACTGTCAGCGGGCGGACCGGCAGCGAGCCAATGGCTTCACGCAGGGTGGAGAGCAGGTCTTCGGCGCGCTTCGGGCTGGAAGCATCGACCAGGATCAGCCCCTGTTTCGGTGCGATGGCGGCGAAGGTGGCGGATTTGCGGATAAAGGCGCGCGGCAGGAAGGTCTGTACGATCTCGTCTTTGAGCTGGTCGCGTTCCTTCTTGTAGACCTTGCGCATTTGCTCGGCTTCGATCTCGTCGACCTTCTCCTTCAGCGCATCGCGCACCACGCTGCCGGGCAGGATGCGTTCTTCTTTACGTGCGGCGATCAGCAGGAAGTCGCCGCTGACATGCACCAGCGGCGCGTCGCCGCCCTTGCCGAACGGGGCGATAAACCCATAGGTGGTCAGCTCCTGGCTGGCGCATGCGCGCGCCGGTTTTGCCGCCAATGCCGCTTCGAGAGCCTCGGCATCGAAAGGGATGTTCTGGGTAAGGCGGTAGACCAGCAGATTACGAAACCACATGAGGGGGTGATACTCCAGGTGAAAGTAGCCAGACAGCGCGTCCTTAAGGCCTTCTCCTCCAGAGGGGAAGGGGCGCGCAGCGACGGATAAAGGAAGCGGCCAGACCGCGAGAGGCGTTTACGGTATGCCGCTCGCGGTATGGCCGTTAACGCAAAGCGCGCATTATTGCCCCCCTTGGCGGTTCAGGCCAAGCCTGCGCTAAGCCTTTGGCGCGCCGATAGAAATTTTTTAAAACAGTGCTTGCCAAGGTGGGATTGGCTCTCTAGAATGCGCCCCACTTCGAGAGTGAAGGGTGATTAGCTCAGCCGGGAGAGCATCTGCCTTACAAGCAGAGGGTCGGCGGTT
>CBIHQF010000300.1:0-5520 GCA_966211665.1 uncultured Pseudomonas sp.
ACGGTATAGGCGATTTCGCCGACGTGGTTGGCGCCCAGTTCGATCACCGCCGCAACATGTTCGGGGGCCAGTTCCAATAGGGTCAGGGGCGCGCCTAGCTCGTTATTCAGGTTGCCGCGGGTGGCCAGTACCGCACCGCGCAAACCGACGCGCAGGATACTGGCGAGCATTTCCTTGACCGTGGTCTTGCCACTGGAGCCGGTGATCGCCACCAGGGGACCACCGAAGGCTTGGCGATTCAGCGCGCCCAACTGCCCCAACGCCAGACGGCTATCGCCGACCAGCAGCTGCGGCAAAGCCACGCCGGTCACTTCACGCTCGACCAGGGCCGCCACGGCGCCGCGGGCGGCGACCTCGGCGAGGTAATCGTGGCCATCGAAACGCGGACCGGTCAAAGCGACGAACAGCTGACCCGGCTGAATCGCCCGGCTGTCGGTGCCGACGGCATCGAAGACGCGATCCTCACCGATCAAGCGGGCATTCAGCGGCGCGGCGACTTCGCTCAAACGCAGGGCCTTAAGCATGGGTTACCTCCCATTCGGCCAGGGCCTTGGCGGCTTCGACCAGATCGGAGAACGGCTGGCGCTCGCCGTTAATCTCCTGATAGTCCTCATGGCCCTTGCCGGCCAGCACCAGCACGTCGTCAGCACTGGCGGCGGCTATCAACTGGGCGATGGCCTGACCGCGGCCGTGAACGAACTGCACTTGGTCGGGCGCAGTAAAGCCGGCACGGATATCGCTGAAGATTCGTTGCGGGGATTCAGTGCGCGGATTGTCGTCGGTGACCAGCACGCCATCGGCGAGACGCTCGACCACCGCGGCCATCAGCGGGCGCTTGCCGCTGTCGCGATCGCCGCCGCAGCCGAACAGGCACAGCAGCCGGCCTTTGACATGGGGACGCAAGGCTTCGAGGACTTTTTCCAGGGCATCGGGGGTGTGCGCATAGTCGACCACCACCAGCGGCTGCCCGGCGCCGCCCAGGCGCTGCATGCGACCGACCGGCCCCTGCAATTGCGGCAGCACCGCGAGAATTTCATCGAGCGGGTAATCCATGCCCAGCAAGGCACCGACCACCGCCAGCAGGTTGCTCAGGTTGAAACGGCCGAGCAGCGAGCTGCGCAGGCTGCGCTCGCCCTGCGGGGTGACCACAGTGGCGACGACGCCCTGCTCGTCGAAGCGCGCCTGGCGGCAATACAAATAGGCGCCACGGTCTTCCAGGCTGTAACCGATCAAGCGCGACGGCTGCGGCCGTGCGGCGAGTTCGCGACCGAAGGCGTCGTCCAGGTTCAGCACCCGACAACGCAGGTTTGGCCAGGCGAACAAGGCGGCTTTGGCCTCACCATAGGCGTCCATCGAGCCGTGGTAGTCGAGATGATCGCGGGACAGATTGGTGAACACCGCCACATCGAAATCCAGCGCCGCGACACGGCCCTGATGCAAACCGTGGGAGGAGACTTCCATGGCCACGGCGCGGGCGCCGGCCTTCTTCATCTCCGCCAGAGTGGCCTGCACGCCGATCGGGTCGGGAGTGGTGTGGCGGCCCAAGGCCAAGGCGTTATAAAAGCCGTTGCCGAGGGTGCCGACGATGCCGCAGCGCTCGCCGAGCAGGTCCAGGGCCTGCGCCAGCAATTGGCTGACGCTGGTTTTGCCGTTGGTGCCGGTGATGCCGATCAGGCGCAGGCCGCGACTCGGCTCGCCATAAAAGCGCCCGGCAATCGCCGACAGTTGCCCGGACAAGCCTTTGATGGCCAACAGTTCGGCGCTTTGCGCGGTCATCACCGCCGCGCCTTCGGCCTCATAGGCCACGGCCGCGGCACCGCGGGCAATCGCATCGGCGATATGCACGCGGCCGTCCTGCTGGGTGCCGGGCACGGCCAGGAACAAGTCGCCCGGACGCACCTTGCGGCTGTCCAGGGTCAGTTCGCGAATCAACATCGAGCTGGCCGCTTCCGGCAGCAACTGATTCAGCGGCATAGGCATCAGATACGCCCTCCCTTGCCCGCATCCACCGCGGCGGTCTGCGGCTCGCCCGGCGGCGGCAGATTGTCCGGCACGACATTCATCAAACGCAGGGCGCCGGCCATCACCTTGCCGAACACCGGCGCGGAAACCAGGCCGCCGTAGTAGCCGCCCTTGCTAGGTTCGTCGATCACGATGGCCACGGCGATGCGCGGGTCGCTGACCGGACCGAAGCCGGCGAACAGCGAGCGATAGGCGTTTTCCCGATAGCCCCGGCTGTCCGTCGATACTTTGCGCGCGGTGCCGCTCTTGCCGGCCACGTGGTAGCCGGGAACCTGAGCGCGGAACACTCCGCCCGGCGCCTCGATCACTTGCTGCAACATACCCTGCATGGTCAGCGCGACCGTTTCCGGGATCACCTGCACCGCATCGGGCGCGAGATCGGTGCGCACCATCGACAAGGGCACGCTACGCCCGGAGTTGGCCAGCACGGAGTAGGCCTGCGCCAGCTGCACCGCGGTGACCGACAGGCCATAGCCATAGGACAGGGTCGCGGTCTCGGCCTTGCGCCACTCGCGGTAGTTCGGCAGGTTGCCGACCCGCTCGCCGGGGAAGCCCAGCCCGGTGTCCTGGCCGAGGCCGACCTGACGCATGACCGTATAGATGGATTCGCCGCCGATGTCGAAGGCGATCTTGCTCATGCCGACGTTGCTCGACTTGATCAGGATGCCGGTCAGGTCGAGCACCCCGCATTCGGCACGGGAAACGTCGCGAATGGTGTAACGCCCGATCCGCAGGGTGCCCGGCGCGACTTCGACCTTGTCGCTGGGCTTCCAGCGCCCGCTTTCCAGGGCCGCGCTCATCGAAAACGGCTTCATGGTCGAACCCGGCTCGAAGACATCGATCATCGCCCGGTTGCGCATGGCCGCCGGCTGCAGGTTCTTGCGGTTGTTGGGGTTGTAGGTCGGCTGATTGACCATCGCCAGCACTTCGCCGGTTTTCACATCGATCATCACCAGGCTGCCGGCCTTGGCGCCGAACTCGACCAGCGCGTTGCGCAGCTCGCGATGCGCGAGGTACTGCAAGCGCAGGTCGATCGACAGCGCCAGCGCCTTACCGGCCTTGGCGTTCTGCGCGACCTGCACGTCCTTGATCAACCGTCCGCGCCGGTCCTTCAAGACCTGGCGCTTGCCCGGCACGCCGGCCAGCCAGTCTTCGAAAGCCAGCTCCATGCCCTCGCGGCCGCGGTCGTCGATATCGGTGAAGCCGACCACATGGGCCGCCACTTCGCCGGCCGGATAGAAACGGCGGAATTCTTCGATGGCGTAGACCCCGGGCACTTTGAGGTCGAGCACCTGCTGTCCCTGCTCAGGCGTCAAGCCGCGCACCAGGTACATGAACTCGCGCTCGGCATGAGTCTGCAAACGCTCGGCAAAGCCTTTCGGCTCCTGCCCCAGGGCGGCGGCGAGCGCCGGCCATTTAGCTTTCGCGCCCTGCAATTCCTTGCCGTTTGCCCACAGGGTGGTGACCGGGGTGCTGACCGCCAGAGGCTCGCCATTGCGGTCGGTGATCAGACCGCGGTGCGCCGGAATGGGGATATGCCGCACGCTGCGCGCATCGCCATGGGCTTTGAGAAAGTCATGATCGACCACATGCAGATCGACGATGCGCCAGGCGATGGCGGCCACCATCAGCGCCAGGAGCAGCAGCACCAGGCGGAAACGCCAAGGGTAGAGCGCGCCCTCGAGCCTGATCATGGCGTCACCATGCGGACTTCGCCGGCATCGGGTATGCGCATCTTCAACTGCTCGCTGGCCAGCGTCTCGATGCGGTTATGCGCGGTCCAGGTGCTTTGTTCGAGCACCAGGCGGCCCCATTCGGCCTGGGTTTTATCGCGCAGGTTGAGTTCGGCATACAGCCCGTTGAGCAACTGACGGTTCCAATGGGCGCAGTAAGACACCGCCAAGGCGGAACCCAGCACCGCCAGGAACAGCACCAGCATCAGCAGACTGCCTTTAGGCAAAGGCTTGGCGAATACCGCGCTCATCGCAATTTCTCCGCAACCCGCATTACCGCACTGCGCGAACGCGGGTTGGCCGCAAGCTCGGCCTCGGAGGCGAACTGCGGCTTGCCGATCAGCTTCAGACGCGGCTCGAAGGCTTTCGGAATGATCGGTAGATCGCGCGGCAACTTGTCCTGTTCGCCCTTGGCGTGTTTGCGCATAAAGAGTTTGACGATGCGGTCTTCCAGGGAATGGAAGCTGATCACCACCAGGCGGCCGCCGACTTCGAGAGCTTCCAGCGCCGCATCCAGGCCGCGCTCGAGATCGCCCAATTCGTTGTTGATATGAATACGCAACCCCTGGAAAGCACGCGTCGCGGGATTCTTGCCCTTTTCCCAGGCCGGGTTGGCGACGGTCAACACCTGCGCCAGATCGGCGGTGCGCTCGAACGGCTGCTCGGCACGGCGCAGGACCACGGCGCGGGCCATGCGTTTGGCGAAACGCTCCTCGCCGTATTCCTTGAATACCCGGGCGATTTCCTCCTCGGAGGCGCTAGCGATCCACTGCGCCGCACTGAGCCCACGAGTCGGATCCATACGCATATCCAGCGGACCGTCGTTGAGGAAACTGAAACCGCGAGCGGCATCGTCCAACTGCGGCGAAGACACCCCCAGGTCGAGAAGAATGCCGTTGACCCGGCCTGCCAGACCGCGGACAACGACTTCCTCGCCAAGTTCCGCAAAACTCCGCTGCACAACGACAAAGCGGCCGTCTTCGGCCGCTAGCGCTTCACCCGTCGCAATCGCTAAGGGATCTTTATCGAATCCCAACAAGTGACCATCAGGCCCTAGCTTCTCCAATATCAGCCGACTATGCCCGCCACGCCCGAAGGTGCCATCCAGGTAGCAGCCATCGGGCCGCACGGCGAGGCCTTCAACGGCTTCGTCGAGGAGCACGGTTATATGGCGAAAGCTGCCGGTCATAGTCACAGGATCAGGTCACGTAGGTCGTCGGACAAAGCGCCAGGTTGCTTGATGGCCGCCAGGTCGGCGTCCGCCACGGCATTCCAGGCATCTTCATCCCACAATTGAAATTTATTGAGTTGCCCGACCAGCATCGCGCGCTTATCCAGCTTGGCGTATTCGCGCAGACGCGGCGGCACCAGAAAACGACCGCTGGCATCCAACTCGAGGTCGACGGCATTGCCTATGAGCAAACGCTGCAAACGGCGGTTTTCTTCACGAAAGGACGCCAGCTCGCGCAATTTGGCTTCGATCAACTCCCACTCGGCCAGCGGATAGACGCATAAACAGGGGTCGATGGCATCGATGGTCACGATAAGCTGGCCGGCACAACGCGAAACGAGCTCGTCACGATACCGACTCGGCATCGCGAGGCGCCCTTTGGCGTCGAGACTGATGGCGTTAGCTCCGCGAAACACGATCGCGCTTCCCCTTTTATTAGCTATCCATGCCCAAAAAACCCCACTTCATGCCACTTTTTACCACTCGCGCACACTATAGGAACGCACACACCCCACCGTCAAGGCGCCCCAAGTG
>CBIHQF010000301.1:0-5503 GCA_966211665.1 uncultured Pseudomonas sp.
CTTTATTTCCCTGACTTCGATGCTCGGGCTGGTGCTGGGTGTGCTGGTGATGATTCTGGTGTTGTCGGTAATGAACGGCTTCGACCGGGAAATGCGCACCCGCGTGCTCGGCATGGTGCCGCACGCCACGGTCGAGAGCGCGACGCCCATCGACGATTGGCGCAGCTTGGGCGAGCGCGTGCTAAAAAAACCCCAGGTGACGGCCGTCGCCCCCTTCAGCCAGATGCAAGGCCTGCTCACTCATGAAGGCAAAGTGCAGAAGGTGCTGATCAATGCGGTGAATCCGCAGGAAGAAGCCAAGGTCTCGAACATCGGCGACTTCTTCGTGCAAGGGCGTTTGCAAGACCTGCAGGCCGGTGACTTCGGTATCGTCATCGGCGACACGGCGGCGGAGAAACTGGGCGTCGGCCTGGGCGACAAAATCACCTTCGTGGCGCCGGAAGTCACGGTGACGCCCGCGGGCATGTTTCCGCGGCTCAAGCGCTTCACCGTGGTCGGCATCTTTCATGTCGGCGTCGGCGAAGTCGATGGCTTTATCGCCATGACCCATCTGCAGGACCTGGCGCGCTTGCGCCGCTGGCAGTCCGACCAGGTACAAGGGCTGCGGTTGAAGTTCGCCGACCTGTTCCAGGCCCCGCGCGTCGCTTGGGAGCTGGCGCAAACCTTGGGCGACCGTGACTACTACGCCCGCGACTGGACGCGCAGCCACGGCAATCTCTACCAGGCGATCCGCATGGAGAAAGCCATGATCAGCCTGTTGTTGCTGCTGATAGTCGCGGTGGCCGCATTCAATATCATTTCCACCCTGGTGATGGTGGTGACCGACAAGAAGGGCGATATCGCCATTCTGCGCACCCTGGGCGCGACGCCGCGGCAAATCATGGCGATTTTCATGGTGCAGGGCACGATCATCGGTGTGTTCGGCACCGCCATCGGCGCTGTGCTGGGCATTCTGGCGGCCTTGAATATCAGTGCCGGTATCGAGTCGCTGGAGTCCGCGCTGGGGTTCAAATTCCTCGATTCCAACGTTTACTTCATCGACTACATCCCCTCGCAGTTGATGCTGCAGGACGTGCTGCTGGTATGCGGTGCGGCTTTGCTTCTCAGTTTTCTCGCCACCCTTTATCCGGCCTGGCGCGCGGCGCGTACCCAGCCCGCGGAGGCTCTGCGTTATGAGTGATCAGGTTATGCAAGATCGTGCGGTTTTAAGTTGTCGCAACCTCGGCAAAAGTTACGACGAGGGTCCGCAATCGGTAGTGGTGCTGGAAGGTCTGCAGCTCGAATTGCATCCCGGCGAGCGCGTGGCGATCGTAGGCAGCTCCGGTTCGGGCAAGAGCACCTTGCTCAATATGCTCGGCGGTTTGGACACGCCGAGCACCGGCAGCGTCTGGCTGGCGGGTGAGGAGCTGTCGGCGCTGAACGAGAAGGAGCGTGGCTTATTGCGTAACCGCTCGTTGGGTTTCGTTTATCAATTCCATCATTTGCTCCCCGAGTTCACCGCCCTGGAAAACGTCTGCATGCCACTGCTGATCGGCCGCACCGCGATTGCCGAGGCGCGCCAGCGGGCCACGGCATTGCTCGAACGGGTCGGCCTCGGGCATCGCCTGACGCATAAACCCGCGGAGTTGTCCGGCGGCGAGCGCCAGCGCGTGGCCATTGCCCGCGCCCTGGTCAATCGGCCGGGCCTGGTATTGCTCGACGAGCCGACCGGCAACCTCGATCACCATACCGCGCAAGGCATCCAGGACCTGATGAAGGAACTCAGCAGTTCCTCGCAAACGGCGTTTCTGGTGGTGACCCACGATATGGAGTTGGCGCAGCAGATGGACCGTATTCTGCGTCTGGAAGACGGCAAGTTGGTGGCCATCTGATGTTCCGTCCGCTGAGCGTCTTTATCGGTATGCGCTACACCCGAGCCAAGCGGCGCAACCACTTCATCTCGTTTATCTCGCTGACCTCGATGATCGGCCTCGCCCTCGGCGTGCTGGCGATGATCGTGGTGTTGTCGGTGATGAACGGTTTCCAGCAGGAAATGAGCACGCGCATCCTCGGCACCGTGCCCCATGCCAGCATCGCCGGTGCGCAGCCGCTGGACGACTGGCGCGCCGTGGCCGAAAAAGCGCGGGAAAATCCGCAGGTCGTGGCGGCCGCGCCCTTTGCCGAGTTGGAGGGCATGTTGTCGTTCCGCGGTGCGATGCAGCCGATCCAGTTGCAGGGTATCGACCCCGGGCAGGAGTCCAAGGTTTCGATCATCCCCGAGCACATGCAGCAAGGGCGTTTGGTCGACCTGCAACCGGGCGAGTTCGGGGTGGTGATCGGTGAAATCACCGCGCGGCGTTTCCAGTTGAAGATCGGCGATAAGTTGGCGTTGATCGTTCCCGAGGTCAGCTCGGTACCGGGCGGGATCACTCCGCGCATGCAGCGGCTGAATGTGGTCGGGATATTCAAGGTCGGCGCCGAGCTGGACAGCTCCTTGGCGTTGATCCATGTCGCCGATGCCGCGCATATCCAGCGTTTACAACCGGGCCAGGTGCCCGCCGTGCGCTTGAAGCTGCAGGACCTCTATCAGGCGCCACAGGTCGCGGCTGAGGTCGCCGGCGCATTGGGAGCGGGCTACAAGGCCAGCGACTGGACGCTGACCCAAGGCAGCCTGTTCAGCGCGATGAAAATGGAAAAGACCATGATCGGTCTGCTGCTGCTGCTGATAGTGGCGGTGGCGGCGTTCAATATCATCGCAACCCTGATCATGGTCGTCGCCGACAAAGGCGCGGATATCGCCATCCTGCGCACCCTGGGCGCGACGCCTCGGCAGATCATGGGTATTTTCATGGTACAGGGCACGGTGATCGGCTCGATCGGTACGCTGATCGGCGCGATGCTGGGCATTCTCGCGGCCCTGAACGTCAGCCAGTTGGTCGCTTGGATCGAGCGTCTGAGCGGTCAGCAGGTGTTGAGCTCGGACGTCTACTTCATCAGCAATCTGCCGTCGCAGTTGCAGCTCGCCGATGTCGTGCTGATTTGCGGCGCCGCCTTCAGCCTGAGCTTTCTGGCGACCCTCTATCCATCCTGGCGTGCGGCGCGTATCCAGCCGGCCGAGGCCTTGCGGTACGAGTGAGGAAAATGAAAAAGCCGTTACGCGAGTAACGGCTTTTTTGTTCTAGGGCTGACTGCCGCGTTGTCTACGCTTCTCCTGACGCTTGCGCCAACTGCGCCGCACCCACCAATGCCAGTAGGTGTTGGTCGCTACATAGCCGAGCCCGGCAAATAGCAGGCCGAGGACGAAAGAGCCGAGGTACAAGGACTGCCAATGGGTTTGCAAAACGTGGCCGATCCAGCCCAGGGTAATGCTGTCGGGCATCCGTAGAGGCGGAGTGCCGGTCATCCAGGCGCCGAATTTATAGCTGCAATAGAACACCGGTGGCATGGTGATCGGGTTGGTCAGCCAGACCAGGCCAACCGAGATCGGCAGATTGGCGCGGGCCGGAATCGCGACGAAGGCGGCCGCTACCATTTGCAGCGGCATGGGAATCATCGCCCAGAACAGGCCGATGGCCATGGCTCTGGAGACGGAGTGGCGATTAAGGTGCCAAAGATTGGGGTCGTGAATCAACGCGCCAAGAAAGCGCAAGGACTTGCTGCCCTTGATACTTTCTGGAGTGGGCATGTAGCGTTTGAAGAAACGACGCGGCATGAAAGGGCTCTGGCGACTTAAAAAGCACCGACATTATGCACCGGTTACTGGCAGTCTGCTTTCTCTGTTTGTGACAGTAGATGAGTAAGCGGCGAATTATAAAGTCGATCTTCAAGGGATTGTTGACGTTCGTCGCGATGTAACTGCAAGGGCCCATGGGACAGGAGTCTATAGATGCGCACAGGGATGTTTGCGCTGGTTGCGGGCTTGCTGGTGTTGCGCTGGCTGCCCACTATGCCGCCGTTCTGGTTGTTATGCCTGCTACCGATTATCGGTCTGATGCTGCTGCCGTTTCGCAGTTATCCCGTGGCATTGTTTATTTTCGGTTTCAGCTGGGCCTGCATCTCGGCGCAGTCGGCCTTGGACGATCGCCTGGCCATCGAGCTGGATGGGCGAACCTTATGGTTGCAGGGCCAAGTGGTCGGCTTGCCGGAAGCGCACGATGGCGTGGTGCGTTTCGAGTTGACGGACCCACAATCGCGTCGCGCCGATTTGCCTGCCCGATTGCGCCTGGCCTGGTATGCCGGGCCTGAGTTGCGCGCCGGCGAAACCTGGCGCCTGGCGGTGCGTTTGAAGCGGCCCCGTGGCTTGGTCAATCCGCAGTCCTTCGACTACGAGGCCTGGCTGCTGGCGCAACGCATCGGCGCCACCGGCACGGTGAAAAGCGGCGAGCGGATCGCCGCCGTCGGCGGTCCCGGCGCGTGGCGCGACGGCCTTCGTCAGCGCCTGCTGCAGGTCGATGCGCATGGTCGCGAAGGTGCCTTGACCGCCCTGGTGCTGGGCGATGGTTCGGGTTTGTCGGCGGCCGATTGGCGCTTGCTGCAAGACACCGGCACCGTGCATTTGATGGTGATCTCCGGTCAGCACATCGGTCTGCTCGCCAGCTTGTTGTATGGCCTGGTGGCCGCACTGGCGCGCCTGGGTTGGTGGCCGCGGCACTGGCCTTGGCTGCCCTGGGCTTGCGCGTGCGCCTTTGTCGGTGCCCTGGCCTATGGTTGGCTGGCGGGTTTCGAGGTGCCGGTGCAGCGCGCCTGCGTGATGGTCGGCCTGGTATTGCTGTGGCGATGGCGCTTTCGTCATCTCGGCGTCTGGTTGCCGTTTCTGATCGCCTTGCTCGCGGTGCTGTTGTTGGAGCCCTTGGCCAGTTTGCAGCCGGGACTCTGGCTGTCTTTCGGGGCGGTGGCCTGGTTGATCCTGATTTTTAGCGGCCGCCTGGGCGCCTGGTCATGGTGGCGTACCCTCGGGCGGGCGCAATGGGCCATGGCCCTGGGGCTGTTACCGCTGCTGTTGGCTTTGGGCTTGCCGGTTAGCGCCAGTGCGCCTTTGGCCAACCTGTTCGCGGTGCCCTGGGTCGGCCTGCTGGTCGTGCCCTTGGCGCTGCTCGGTACCCTGTTGCTGCCGGTGCCTTGGCTGGGGGAGGGCATGCTATGGGCGGCTGGCGGTTTGCTCGAACTGTTGTTCGTGCTGCTGGGGCATATGGCGGCCTGGGTGCCGGCGTGGCTGCCGACTGCGTTGCCGCTCTGGTCCTGGTCGTTGATCGCATGCGGGGTGTTGTTGCTATTGCTGCCCACCGGTGTGCCATTGCGTGGTTTGGGCTGGTTGCTGTTGCTGCCTGTGTTCTTCAGTTCGACCCCGCGCCCGGTTCCCGGTCAGGCCGAGGTGTGGATGTTGGATGTCGGTCAGGGTTCGGCATTGCTGCTGCGCACCCATGGGCGCGACCTGCTATATGACGCCGGCGCGCGTTTCGGCGATTTCGATATGGGCGAGCGGGTGGTGTTGCCATCCCTGCGCGCCCTGGGCGTCGATAAACTC
>CBIHQF010000302.1:0-5476 GCA_966211665.1 uncultured Pseudomonas sp.
TCAGCGGCGAAATCCGCTCGGCCTTCGCCATGACCGAGCCGGGCGTGGCCTCCTCCGATGCCACCAATATGGAAGCCAACGCCCGCCGCGAGGGCGACGAGTGGGTGATCAACGGCCGCAAATGGTGGACCTCCGGCGCCTGCGATCCGCGCTGCAAGATCATGATCTTCATGGGCCTGACCAACCCCGACGCGCCGCGCCACCAGCAGCATTCGATGATTCTGGTACCGATGGATGCGCCGGGCGTGAAAGTGATACGCCCGCTGCCGGTGTTCGGCTACGACGACGCGCCGCACGGCCACGCCGAAGTGCTGTTCGAAAACGTCCGGGTGCCTTACGAGAACGTGCTGCTGGGCGAAGGTCGCGGTTTCGAGATCGCCCAGGGTCGCCTCGGCCCGGGCCGGATTCACCACTGCATGCGTTCGATCGGCATGGCCGAGCGTGCCTTGAAGTTGATGTGCGAGCGCGCCGTCAGCCGTACCGCCTTCGGCAAGCCGTTGGCGCGTCTGGGCGGCAATATCGACCACATCGCCGACTCGCGCATGGAGATCAACATGGCGCGCCTGTTGACCCTCAACGCCGCCTATATGATGGACACCGTCGGCAACAAGATCGCCGCCAGCGAAATCGCCCAGATCAAGGTGGTGGCGCCGAACGTCGCGCTCAAGGTGATCGACCGCGCCATCCAGATCCACGGCGGCGCAGGCGTCTCCAATGATTTCCCGCTGGCCTACTGGTATGCCATGCAGCGCACCCTGCGCCTGGCCGACGGCCCGGACGAAGTACACCGCATGGCCATCGGTAAGTTCGAGATCGGCAAGTACATGTCCAAGGACATGAGTAAAGCCGGCCGCTGATCCAGCCGGTAATACCGACAAGGCCCGCACTCGCGGGCCTTGTCGTTTCCGCAGATCGCTCTGCGCGCGTCCCATGGAAGCAGCGCCTGTCCGTTAGCGGCAAATCGCCACCCCTGCCCGCAGAATGCGAGAGCGGGTCTATAGTGATACGGCAGCGATTCGGTCTGTACCTGGAGGCAAGGGGGGCTATGCAGATGCCGCCGCGCACTGCAGTAATGGATGGCTTGTGTCAGGCGGTTGGTACGCACTTGACTCCTTGCCTGGAAACCCTGATCGATGCCGCGATTCTTGCCCTGAGAGAGCAGCGTTTGGCCGCTCGGAGCAATATCGAAGCCCAGGGCTGCGAAGACTTCTTGCGCCTGTGCGGCACTCAGCGCGAAAGTGCCGTCGCGCAAACCGTAGAAGCCATTATCGAACTGTTGCCTGCCGGCATTACGCCTCTGGCAACGGCTCCGGCGAATGCCACCGAGTGGCAATTGGTGGATGACGCCGAAGTGGAGGAGATGCTCGAGGCGCGCCGGCTGGTGCGTCAATTGCGCGAAACCTTGGGCGCGATGGAATGGCGCAGCTGCGCCCGCTTGAACGCAGTGACGGGCGCGGCGGCCAAGGATCGCGAAAGCCCGTTGTCGCTCGAGTTCATGGTGCGTACCTTGCAAGCACGGCTGTATCTGCGCGAGCAATTGCCAGCCGTGCGCGAACACTTCTATCACGTGGCCGCGAAGGTTCTGAGCAGTGCGTTACAGGCCTACTTCCGGCAATTGGATACGCTTTTCACCCAATTCCAGATCGAGCCACGGGTCGACCCGCTCGAACATCCCGCAGCCGAAAGGCAGCGCGAGCGCGCCAGTCATGCAGCGCCGGATGCGCCCTACCAGGCGATTCAACACTTACGGGCTTTCGGCGCCGGGGTGGCGCAAGCCCAATCGGTGCCGCCGGAACCTGTCATAGCGCCCTCGAATGCAGCGGCATTGGAAAGTGCACTGGCCACCTTGCAGACCCGCTTGCCGCCCGCGCAGGGTTGGTCTGCGCAAGATTTCCTGCAGGAGCTGGGCGCCGCGGGCGCCGTTCTGTCGTCTCGTCAGCGCGACGATGCCGGGGTGGTCGCCGAGCTCTTTCAACAAATCGAACAAGAGCCGACGATCGCTACGGCCATCAAGCCGGCGCTGCAACGCCTGATGGTGCCCGTCGCTCAGTCGGCCATGCGCGAACCCGCGGCTTTTGCCGATATCACCCATCCGGTGCGCGTCACCCTGGATAAGTTGATACGCCTCTGCGACTTCTCCGAGCCGCCCAACCCGGCCATGGAAAACCGCGTCCGGCAACTGATCGACGGCATCGTCAGCGACTATCGTGGCGATAATGAGACGTTCACCCGCTGCAATCAGGAACTCGAACAATTGCTCGCCGTGCAACAACGCGCCTACAGCAACAATGCCGACCGGGTGCGCCAGTACAGCCGCGGTCGCGACGCCCTGGAGCGGGCCCGCGACCAGGTCGGCCGCGAGCTGGCCAAGCTGTTCGGTAGCCATGCGCCGAAAGTGCTGCTCGATTGGCTGGACGTGGGATGGCGCGAACTGCTGGTGCATGAGCTGATCCGGCAGGGCGAGGAGAGTGCCGAATGGCTCGACGACCTGGCGGTGATCCGTCAACTCAACATGTGGCTGCAAATCGAACCGGACAGCGAGACTGGCGAGGCCAACCCGGTCGAACGCTCCTACGAGGCCGTTCCGGTACTGGAGTTGTTGCGCAAACGCATGGAAAGCTTTCTGCCAGGGCAATATCGGCATAGCGCCATTCTTAAACAGTTGCAGCAACAACTACTCGGCGAAGAACCGGTCGAGTGGTTGGCCTTGCCGGCGCCGCCGCCGGAAGGGGCCGCTCCCTTGCTCGATCCCGCCCAGCAGCGCTGGCGCGAGCGGGTGCAGCAGCTGCGCGTCGGCGACTGGCTGGTGACGCAGCGCGGCCAGCATTTGCAACTGATCTGGGTCAACCCCACCGGCGACCACTATGTCCTGGTCGACCGCCGGGGTTGCGAAGCCGGCAGCTTTACCGCCGAAGGCTTGATGCAGCAGCTCGCCAGTGGTTGGATCGGCAGTGCCGCGCCCGAGTCCCAGGGGGTGATCCAGGAACACCTGCAGAACATCGTCGGCAAGCTGTACCGCGATATCGCCCATGCCCGCAGCCACGACGAACTCACCGGCCTGCTCAACCGACGTAGTTTCGAGGCGGCTGTGGCGCAGGCCCTGGCCGCCAGCGAGCCGCATGCGTTCATCTATGGCCACATCGATCAATTCAGCGTGCTCAATTCCAGCTTCGGCCCCTTGGCGGGCGACACTTACCTCAAACAAACCGCCAACTTGCTGGCGGCGCATTTGCCCGAGGCGGCGGGTTTGGCGCGCATCGGCGGCGTGGATTTCGCCGTGGTCCTGCCGCACGGCGATGAGTGCCAAGCGGGCCAGGTGGCCGAAAGCCTGCGTGCGGCCATCGAGGCCAATCCGTTGGAATGGCAAGGGCACTCGCATGGCATGACCATGAGCCTGGGCATGGTTCTGACGAGCGAACGACACGATGTCATCAATCTGTTCCGCGACCTGCAAACGGCCTGTAATTCGGCCAAGGAAGCCGGACGCAACCGTGTGCACATCTACAGCGACGAGATCGACGGCGCGCGCACCGGCCTGTTGGCCATCGCCGGGCGCGTGGACGACATCGTCGAACGCGGCGAACTCAGCCTGCGGGTGCAGCAGATCGCCCCGGCGCGTGCGGCCGCCGATCAACTGCCGCACTACGAAGTGCTACTGGTGATGCAGAACGAACTGAAGTTGCTGGATTTCATCGGCGCCGCCGAGCGCTATAACCGCATGACCAAAGTCGACCGCTGGGTGCTCAAGCGAGTGTTCGCCGAACTGGCTCAATACCCGGGGTTATGGGCGCGATGCAGCGGTGTGTCGATCAACCTGTCGGGCAGCAGCCTCAACGACGACAAACTGCTCGAATTCATCGAGACGCTGTTCGAGGATTACGCGGTGCCGCCGGAGAAAATCTGCTTCGAATTGACCGAAACCGCCGCGGTGGCCAACCTGACCAAGACCGCCGATCTGGTGCGTTATCTACAGCGTTTCGGCTGTACCTTCTCGATCGACGATTTCGGCACCGGATTCTCATCCTACGAGTACCTCAAGCAACTGCCGGTGGATTACGTGAAGATCGACGGCAGCTTCGTCAAGGAGATCGAGCGCTCGCACAGCGATCTCGCCATGGTCAAATCGATCAACGAAATCGCCCATGTACTGGGCCGCAAGACCATCGCCGAGTACGTCGAAACATCCGGCATCCGCGAGCGTCTGGCCGAGTTGGGTGTCGATTACGTGCAGGGCTATGGCGTCGAACTGCCGCGGACCTTGGGCGAGTTGCTCGCGAGCTGAAAAGTCTTGCGTAGGCCTGTGCAGGAGCCTGCTTGGATGACTGCCGATCAGCGCTCGCCGTTACTCAATTCGTGCAGCCAGAGCAGGCGCATATGCAGCTGCGCGGCGAAGGCGCGGGCGGCCTGTTCATGATGGAAGGTCAGGCTACGCCGACCCATGCGCACTTGCCAATGCAGCTTGCCGCGCTGCAACAGTGGTTCGATAACGATGCTCGGTGAGCTCAAACGATCAATCCTTGCGCTTGGGCGCGCGAGTTCTCAGCAGCGACAGTATCACCCCGCCGGCGAGCAGACCGAGGGTCATGCACAGCGAGAGCAGGGCGGGCACCTTGAAGATATCGTGGAGAAATATTTTGCCACCGATAAACATCAGAACCAATGCCAGGGCGTACTTCAGGTAGATAAAGCGGTGCATCAGCGCCGCCAGGGCGAAGTAGAGCGCGCGCAGGCCGAGAATCGCGAAGATGTTCGAGGTGTAGACGATAAAGGGGTCCTGGGAGATGGCCAGCACCGCCGGCACGCTGTCCACGGCGAACACCAGGTCGGCGAGCTCGATCAGCACCAGGGCCAGCAGCAGCGGCGAGGCATGCAGCAGGTTCTTGCCCGACTTTCTATCCGGCTGGCGTACCAGAAAGCGCCCGTCATGCATGTCCTCGGTCACCCGCAGGTGTCGACGTAGAAACTGCAGCAAGCGGTTCTGGCTCAGGTCGGGATGCTGTACTTCCTCGGCCGAGAGCATCCGTATCCCGGTGAACAACAGGAACGCGCCGAACAGGTACAGCACCCATTCGAAGTTCTGCACCAGCGCGGTGCCCAGGCCGATCATGGTCGCGCGCAGCACGATCACCCCAAGGATGCCCCAGAACAGCACCCGGTGCTGGTAGCGCCGGGGGATGGCGAAGAAGTTGAGAATCACCGCCATGACGAACACGTTGTCCATCGACAGCGACTGCTCGACCAGAAAACCGGTGTAGAACTCCAGCGCCTTAGTAACCCCGAGCTGCCACCAAATCCAGCCGCCAAAGACCAGGCCTACGCTGAAATAGCCGCCGTACAGCATCAGGCTTTCGCGCATCTCGATTTCATGCTGATCGCGGTGCAGTACACCGAGATCGAGCACCAGCAAACCGAGGATGATCAGGATAAAGGCCAGCCAGAACCAGCCAGGGGTGCCGAACAGTGGGGTGCTGAGAAT
>CBIHQF010000303.1:0-5473 GCA_966211665.1 uncultured Pseudomonas sp.
AGTGGTTGATCGAGCGGATAGCGGTTACCAGCCGCGGCTGAGCCTGGCTCGACTGCACTGCATCGCTGCTCCCCATAGCCCGCAAACCGGGCGGCAAAGGTTCAGATATCAGTTGCTCCGCCGCTCGAACAGATACTCGCCTCCGGCCTCATGGCCGGCAACCGCCGCTGCGCCATACTGCGGTTGTTGCGGGTAGTCCTGGCTAACGCCACGGCGCACCACCTGATACACATCGAAGCCCGCTACCGTGGCGTCCAGTTGCTGCAGGCTGCGCAGAAAATGCCAGGCGAACACGGAATGGCCGTCCTTGCCTTCGTCGGATACCGGCTCTTCGCCGCCGGAAGACAACACCAACACGCTGCGCTTGCGCAGTACCTCGGCGGTCGAGAGTTGACCGCCCTGGTAGGACGGGCCTCGTACCAGGGTGCCGGAGAAACAGCTGTCCGAGACCAACAGCACCTGACGGGCGGGTATCGCCCGTAGCAAGGTGGCGATGTCCTTATTGGAGAGCCACTGCGCCGCGCTCTTCACCGAGCCGTCACTGGGTATCCAGTAACCCATCTCGGTTTCATCGAACAGATAGCCATGCCCGGCATAGTAGACAAACACCGCATCGGCGGGCGTCATCTCGCGGGCCAGTGCGGCAACCGCGCGAACGATGTCGGCCTTGCTGGCATTGGTCAGCACCCGCACCTCGAAACCGAGGATCTGCTTCAGGCTGGCCGCGACCCGCTGCACATCATGGATGGGGGTGAGTAGGGGCGGGATCGGTGGCAAATACTGGTTATTGCCAATCAGCAGCGCCACGCGCTTTTCTATCGGCCGTCCGGCAATTGCCGCAGGCACCCCGACTGGGGCAGCCTTGGGCAGACAGTAGGCGTGGTCGTCATCGCTCGCGTTGCACTCGCGTACGTCCACCACCTGCGGGTTGCGCCGCAATTCCTCAAGCGCTTCGCGGTACAACAGGGTACGCGCCTGGTGGCGCTGTATATCGATTGCCTGCATCTGTGCACGCCCTGGTATACCGCCGGCAAAGGACGGTGGACGGAAGCCGGCCAGGGCCTGCACGTTGATCAAGGCCACCATCGCAATGGCAAGCAAAGCTGCAACAGCTGGCGTTCGCATCACTCAGTCTCCTCGTTCGGTAGCAGCCTTGGCCAATGTTCCACCCAACAACAGCCATGGTCGAAGTCGGGTAAGCGCTCAAGGCGCCCGCCATGCCGCGCGACGAAGCGTGCCCCCAGCAGATGCGGCACCACCTGATCACGGTTACCCACCAGGTGCACGGCATAGGGCAGGGGGCCAGGGCCATCCAGCGGATCGAGCGAGCCATGCAGGGGCGACAGGCCCTTTAGCCGTGCCCACTCGGCCAGCGCCAGCGGCGCCGCCAGGGTGACCAGCGCCTCGACATCGTCACGCCGCTGCGCCAACAGGGTGGCGATCACGCCGCCGCCGGAATAACCGATCAGGCGCAAGCGTTCGGCGCCAGCCAGTTGCTTGAGCTGGCTCAGGGCATGATCCATGGCGTTCAGCACCTCGGGCGCGAAACGCCGCTCGCTCCAGTAGGCGCTTGAGCAATCGGTCAGCGCCGCCGGCGCGAGATACTGGCAAGGCCGACCCAGGTAGGCGACGCTGGTTGTCGGATCGCGCTCGGCCAGCAACAACGCCATGGGGCGCAACGGCGTTGGGTCGCGCGGCGGTCGATAAGCGCCAGGCCAGGGCGCGCCGTCGCCTTCCAGATACACCGTCAGGCTGGGCGTCTGCCGGGATTGCCGCAACAAGGCCAACAGCTTGAATTGCCCAGGCAGCAGCGCCACGGGCGACCAGCCGCGGGCAGTGGCCCAGGACTCAGGTCGGCCTTGCGAGCCATGCAGATACGCCGGGCCCTGGATGGCGCAGGCACTCAGCAGGGCCGCGCCTACCGCTGCGGCCAACAGTCGCCAACGTGTCCAGGGCATAGGTTTGACTCAGAAGCGCAGGTTGAGGTTGGCCACCCAGGTATTCATGTTCTGGTGACTACGCCCCTCTTCCTGCTCATAGGCCACGCCGCCGGTGATGCCATGGGCCAGCGAGAAGTAATTCACGCCTACGGTCCATACCCAAGCCTCTTTACCGATAGGGTCGTCGGGGGAGAAGTTCAGCGTTGTCGAACGGTGCAGGTCGTCCATGTATTTGAGGCCGACATAGGGCAGCCAGCCGTTCAACCAATAGCCGACTTGTCCGCCCACTTGGATACGGTCGAGCTTGTTTTTCGCGTCGGAGTCCTGCAGCTTGCTCTGGCCTAATAGATCCTCGGTTTCGCCACGCAGATCAACGTCGTCGTAGTGCTCTTCGGCATGCAGATAGCCGAGTCTGCCAGTGAATTGCCAGTTATCCAGCCAACGTTGGTAATTGAGATTGACCCCGGTATACCAACGATCCACATCCTGGGTGCTGCTGTTGCTCGCGTCCAGGCGGCCCTGGCCGAGGCCGATACTGGCATCCAGGGAGAACTCGTCGTTCAGTTGCCAGCCGATATAGGGGGCGACCATATAACCGCGGCTGCTCAAGTCGTGTCTTTCTGCGCCTATGGCCGTGGTTATCCCCGACAGATCGCCCCTGTCGATGGCCACGGACAGGCCAACCACCAGCGCTGAAGACAGGCCATAGTCGCCGCCGAGCACGTAGTTCTGGATATCGAAGTCGTTCTTGGTGTCGCTGCCGGAGTTGTTCTCGTAACGCTGATCGATATCGTCGTCGGTGACGTTGCCCCACAGGTTGAACGGCTGCGTCACATCGCCCGCGGCCATGCCCCGGCCGCCGCCATTGGCCGCAAGGCTGGGCGCGCCGGGTGCCGTCCAGCGCCGCGCCAGGGCGTCGGAAATAGCAGTAAATTGCTGGGCCGCGGTGGCGTTGAGCAACACTTGCGAAGTGGTTGTACCACCGCCGAAACACTCGGGATGGTTGGAGATCGCCTGTTCGGCGAATATGCCGCCGGACGAGTACCCCGAGTAGGCGCTCAGACAGTTGGCGAGCGCGCTAATGGGCGATGCTAGACAGATGCCGGCCAGAACCAGCTTGGTGGTCGTATTCATTGACGAGCTCCTTGCGAGGCAGACTTTTTCTTATCGGCGTTACGGCTGTTTCGCCATTTTGGCGTTGTTGATGGCACGCATATAAAGCGAACGGAGCACGGCGATTTCACTGTTGCCTGGGGCCTGCTCGTCCAACTGCGAGAGCAATCGCTTCAACTTGTCGAATTCATGCAATTCGAAATAACCCGCAAGCAGATACAGCTCCGGGTTGCGGTCTGTCGCATCGGCTTTGCTCCGCAATTGAGCGTAGTTGTTTTCCACCGATTCGAGGGTTCCGCCGCTGGGCATGCTGCGCAGGCGCACCATCCCGGCCTTGACCTGGCCATCCGGGGCCGGAGTCTTGGCCAGCTGTTTGACCAGCACCCTGGGCAGCTGGCGCACCTGAGGTTGCAGCCCAGCATCCGCTGCCTTGGCACCACTGGCCAGCACCTGCAACTCGCCTGGCCCCTGCCAGAGCTGCTCTGTGCCGCTGGCAAAGAACACCAGCTGCAGCCGCACCGGCTCAGCCAGGGTCAGCCGATCCCCTTCATGCAGCTTGACGAAGGCCTGGAGCGGCGTCGCAGCGCTGGCCCCGGACGGGTGCAGTTCGACTGTGCCGCTTAGCGCGGTCACCATCGCGACTTCGTTAGCCTGCGCGATGCCGGTAAACAGCAGCGCGGCGCAGAACCACAGGTGTCTAGTCATTTTCCCGACCCTCTTGTTGCAGCCCGATAATTTCGAATACCCGAATAGGCGCCTCGCGACCCTTGACCCGGATCACCTCGCTACGCCCACAGCGCACCGTCGCGCCCGTTGCGGCGATGCACTCGGCACTGGCCAGGATCGAGCAGCCCAACTCCTTGGTCATGCTTTCCAGCCGCGAAGCCAGATTCACCGTGTCGCCAATGGCGGTGAACTCCATGCGTACCGGCGAGCCTATGTTGCCCAATACCGCCTCGCCGCTATGCAGACCAATGCCGACGGCGAAGGGCGGTAAATCATGGGCGGGAAAGCGCTGCCGCATCCAACCGGCGAATTCCTGTGCCACCTTCTGCAAGGCTAGCGCAGCGCGGGCCGCGCGCAGGGCGTGATCAGGCACTGGCAGCGGCGAGCCGAATTCGACCATCACCGCATCGCCGATAAATTTGTCGATGCTGCCGCCTTCGGCCAGCAAGGGCTCGCAGGCACGGGCGAAGTAGGCGTTGAGCATTTCCACCACCTCCTTGGCGCTCAGGCGTTCGCTGATGCTGGTGAAGTTACGAATATCGGAAAACAGCACTGTGACCTGCTGCGTCTGCCCGCCCAGCTCCGGGCGTTCACCGGACTTGAGCAGCGCCTCGACCACCTGATTGGAGACATACCGACCGAACATCTGCCGCAGGCGACTGCGCTCGCGTTCCTCGCCCGTCAGGCGCAGCCCCAATACACCGAGCAAACACAATGAGAGCGTTAGCCCCGCACTGCCCAGCGGCAGCAGCCAGCCATGGCGAAAAAACAGCTGGCCGAGCAACAGCAGCGCCACCACCGCGAGCAACCAGCCCGCCAGCGCCGCCCATACCGGCAGGCGCACAAAGCCACAAACCGCCAGGCCGCCCAGCAGCACCAGGGCGAGTGCCCGCCAAAACGGCGTTGGAGTTTGCAGTTGGGCGCCGCTTAGCAGCGCTTGCAGCACATTGGCGTGCACCTCTACGCCACTCATCAGCAGGCTGCGGCCACCGATAAATCCACTGCTGAAGGGGGTGAAATGGGCATCGTTCAACCCCGCGGCGGTGGCGCCCAGCAGCACCAGCTTGCCGCGTAGCGCCTGCACCTGAGGATCGTCCAAGGCGTCCTCGGCCAGCAGCTGTTTCAAGGGGACGGGCGGGAAAGAGCCAGGTGGGCCGAGGTAGGGGATGACCTCGGCAGGCTGATCGCGTTGTAGTTCGCGGCCGCCCAAGCGCCAGCTGGTAGCCCGTACATCCTGGCCTGTGGCGCGTACCGCGAGTAACGCAGGCAGGCTCAACTGCGGCAGCTCGTCCTGCAGTTGCGCGCGCGCCGCCGCGGCAACGGGCGCGATGCGGTAACGCCGCACCAGGCCATCGCCCTCGGCCAGCAAATCGGCCAGGCCGACATGGGGTAGTAGTTCGTAGTCGGGCAGTGCCAGCAGGTAATCGGGGCTCGGCAGCAGATAGTCGCTGACCTGTGCGCCGCTGTTTGAACGGCTGGCCACCAGTAGCAACTGGCCGCTGCTCAATTGCTCACGAAACGCCCGATCATAGTCGCGCGCGTTCTGTTGCTGGGCTCTACCGAGTTTGCTCAGCCAACGCTCGGGGCTGATGCTGTAAAGCATATCCAGCCCGACGAACGGCACTCCGACCTGACGCAGGCGTTCGATCGCCACCGCCAGGCGGTCGGTCCAGAACAACATGGGATCATCCGGA
>CBIHQF010000304.1:0-5461 GCA_966211665.1 uncultured Pseudomonas sp.
GCTGGTGCTCGGCCTGCTCGGAGCTTTGGCGAAAACCTCGCCGTACAAGCCGCTGCAATGGCTCGGTGGCACTTACTCGACCATCGTGCGTGGCGTCCCCGAGCTGCTTTGGGTGTTGCTGATCTATTTCGGCACCGTGCAATTGATGCGCAACCTGGCCGACTTGCTGGGCATCGAAAGCCTTGAACTGAGCGCGTTCGCCGCCGGCACCATCGCCCTGGGTCTCTGCTTCGGCGCTTACGCGACCGAGGTGTTCCGCGGCGCCATCCTGGCCATTCCCAAGGGCCACCGCGAAGCCGGCCAAGCCTTGGGTCTGTCCAAAATACGAATTTTTTGGCGACTGATACTGCCGCAAATGTGGCGCATCGCCCTGCCCGGTTTGGGCAACCTGTTCATGATTCTGATGAAGGACACCGCCCTGGTGTCGGTGATCGGCCTGGAAGAAATCATGCGCCGCTCGCAAATCGCCGTGACCTCGAGCAAAGAGCCCTTCACCTTCTACCTGGTGGCGGCCTTCATCTACCTGGGCCTGACCGTGCTCGCCATGATCGGCCTGTATTTCCTCGAGAAGCGCGCCAGCCGTGGTTTCATCAGGAGCGCGACATGAACTGGGAAATCATCATCAAGTGGCTGCCGCGCCTGGCCGAAGGCGCGCTGCTGACCCTGGAGCTGGTGGCCATCGCCGTGGTCGCCGGCTTGATTCTGGCGCTCCCCATGGGCATCGCCCGCGCCTCCAAGCATTGGTATATACGCGCACTGCCTTACGGCTACATCTTCTTTTTCCGTGGCACTCCGCTGCTGGTGCAATTGTTTCTGGTCTATTACGGCCTGGCGCAGTTCGACGCGGTACGCGAGGGGCCGCTGTGGCCTTACCTGCGCTCGCCTTACTGGTGCGCCATCATCACCATGACCCTGCACACCGCAGCCTATATCGCCGAGATTCTGCGCGGCGCGATTCAGGCCGTGCCCCAGGGCGAGGTCGAAGCCGCGCGCGCGCTGGGCATGTCGCGGGCGCAGACCATGTTCTACATAATCCTGCCGCGCGCCGCGCGTATCGGCCTGCCGGCCTACAGCAACGAAGTGATCCTGATGCTCAAGGCCAGCTCCCTGGCCAGCACCGTCACCCTGCTGGAGCTGACCGGCATGGCGCGCACCATCATCGCGCGCACCTATTTGCCGGTGGAGATATTCTTCGCCGCCGGGATGTTCTATCTGCTGATAGCGTTCATCCTGGTACGCGGCTTCAAGCTGCTGGAACGCTGGCTCAGGGTCGACGCCTGCCAGGGCCGTTAGCAACCGCGGCGCTCGCCGGCGGCCCCAAGGCAGCTGGCGAGCCCATAACGCCGCCTGCCCACCGCAGACCGGCGACGATATACTCAGCCCCCGCTCCCACCGCGCGCCATCGACCATGCACGTACCCAACATCCTTAGCGGCCAGCAGTTGCTCGCGCGCTTCAAGGCGCTGGATGCCCTGCTTCTAAAACATCAGCAGCTCTGGCGGCCACGGCCCTTTACCCAGCGGCAATTGCCGTGGGAAGCCGAATATCCACAGCTGGCCAATTGGCTGCGCGGGCGCACTCTGGAAGCAGCCGAGGCCGCGCACAATCAACCGGAACGCCTGCTGGCGCCCTGGCCCTATGTCGCGCTGGCGGCGCAAACCGCCGAACTGAGCGGCGTCGGCGAACTGCCGCAAAACGCATTGGCGAAGCGGCCCTCACGCCTCAATGCCGGCGTCCCGGGGCGTAAATGGCAGCAGATAGAAGCCTTCGCCAGTTGCCTGCAATTCGCCCGGCAACCACGCCATTGGCTCGATTGGTGCTCCGGCAAAGGTCACCTGGGTCGCCTGCTGGCGCATGACGGCGGCGCGCTGACTTGCCTGGAATACGACAGCGATCTGGTCGCGGCCGGCCAACATTTAAGCGACCGCGCGGGCCTGAGCGCCGCCCACATACAGCAGGACGTAATGGCCGACAGCGCCGCGACGCAGTTGCATAGCGAACACACCCCGGTCGCCCTGCACGCCTGTGGCGATCTGCATATACGCCTGTTGCAACTGGCCAGCCAGACCGGTTGCCAACAACTGGCCGTGGCGCCCTGCTGCTACAACCGTATCGGCACGCCGAACTACCAGGCACTGTCAGAAACTGCGAAAGCCTCAGCCTTGCAGCTGTCGCTCGATGACCTAGGCCTGCCGCTTAGCGAAACCGTCACCGCCGGCGCCCGCGTGCGCCGCCAGCGTGACCAATCGATGGCCTGGCGCCTGGCCTTCGACCTGCTGCAACGGCAGTTGCGCGGCGTCGACGACTATCTGCCCACCCCTTCGCTGGCGCCCGCCTGGCTCAACGCCAACTTCGCAGACTACTGCCAGCACCTGGCCGCCCTCAAACAGCTGCCCGCCCCAAGCGCCCAGGATTGGCAAGCGCTGGAAAACCAAGGCTGGCAACGCCTGGCCGAAGTGCGCAATCTGGAGCTGGTACGCGGCCTGTTTCGCCGCCCATTGGAACTCTGGCTGCTGCTCGACCGCGCGCTCTACCTACAAGAGCAGGGATATAGCGTGCACCTGGGCCTCTTCTGCCCCAGCCAACTCACCCCACGCAACCTGTTATTGCTCGCCGAACGCCCGTAAACAGCCCGAAAACCTGTGGATAACTTTGTTGATAGATTCCTGGAAAGCCCAGGCAAAGCTGCCTCAGAATGCCGGCAAAACAGCCACTGGCTTTTTAACCAGTCAATAAATATCAAGCAGAACAGCCACTTATAAAATTACGTGACGAACCGCACATTTCCAAAACCAGCGCCGAGCGGCAACCATCGACTTGTGCATAAGGATTTCGCTGCTGATAGCCCAAGCAGCGCAGAACTATGCCCGGATGGCTTTACTCAAGCCTCTGAATGGATATAATGGCCGCCCTCAAATGCCGGTATAGCTCAGCTGGTAGAGCAACTGACTTGTAATCAGTAGGTCCCGGGTTCGACTCCTGGTGCCGGCACCACGAATACCAAGGCTTCCAGCCCGATAAAGGCTGATGCCGACGCAGGCTAGCGTAACAAGCCGCGTAACAAGCAGAACCGTCGCGTACATGCGCACGCGCCCCACACATGAGGCTGTTTTCTCAGGTAGTGGGGGGTCTGCAAAAAGAGTAATTTCCGTAACATCCGCCGAGAAACGGGCGCAAAGCCCTGATCTGCAAGGCTTTTCCGGCGATGTGAAAAGGTAACTTCCAAGTAACATAAAGGTAATCTGATTACTCTTTTATAGGGTGATATCGGGCCTCTAAAAAAGCCTTAAGAATCAGCACCTTAGAAAAAATTACCTTTTTGATTACCTCTAAGTTACCTCCATTTGTAATCTCAGAAGCCCCGAACGACGCGGCCTCCAGGGTCGGTCTTCAGTCAGATTGCAGAAATTACTCTTTCTGAAAATCGCCCCCCATAAGCCCATAGCCCGGACACAGCACGGGAGCGTCCAGAACCGCTCTTCCTGCAGGGAAACGCAGGGTTTTGCTCTACCTCATACCCATCCACCAGCCCACTGCCTGGGCCGCGTAGAGCTGTCCGCAGGCGCGCGGAAAAAGCCACAGGTTTAGCCCGCAGGCGTGGTGGGGGGATGACGGCGCGCGCCGGGTGCGGATTTGCCCTGCCGGACCTGCCGGCCCTGTCGGTGGTGCTGCGCTATGATTGGCCGAAGCATCGAGAGGCGGCGGCGTGGAAATGGTCGACGAGCAAGAGGAGCGCGGGATCCTGGAATGGTCTCTGGGCGATTACGACAACGGGGAGACGGGCTGCCCGAACTGCGGGCGACACAGACTATGCATCTGCACGAACGGCATGCACCGCTGCGAGAAGTGCAACTACTCGCCCGAGCTTTCCGGCTACGCTCCCGCTCACCTCGCATGAGCTGAAACCCGCATGAATACTAGCGCGCAGCCGCTTTATCGATGGACTCGAAACCCTGTTTTTGCTATGTTTAGATGGGGTTTTGCTAGCTAGCAAACAGCTCTTTTCAGGGCAGCCAGGCAAAAAAAAAGCCGCCTCAATGGCGGCTTTCTTCGTTGGGGTTCGGCTCAGTTCTTAGCTGGCAACTCGAACGGCCGGAAGCGGATCACCTCTTCGCCAAGCCACTCGTTCACCTGGGTCAGTCGCGCCTGGATCGGCTCCAGCTCGTTGACGGCCCAGACCTCGGCCGCCTCGCGCAGTGAGCCGAAGCCGCCAGCGTTGGTCGGCACGATGCCCATCAGCTGGGGCGGAATACGCAGCGCGGCGAGCAGATCGTCGCGGCTGATGTTCTTGATCGAGCCGAACTCATCTTTCGCAGCCACCTCGCTGACCGGAATCAGCTGCAGCCCGTCTTTCTTGCCGTTCGGCGCGTAGACGAACAGGTTGCGGAAGTTGCCCGGGCCCTTGGCCGACTTCAACGCCTGGCGCAGCGCGTCGACGTCCGCCTCATTCTGGCCGGCGTCGGTCATGTACATGATGAAGCCGGCGTGCGATCCGTTCTGGTAGTACTTGCGCCGAAACAGCGTGGCCGACTCGTTCAGCAGCGCCGACTGCAGTGCCGACAACCACTCCGGCAAGCCGTACACCTCCTGGTTGATATCTGCCTCGCGCAGGTGACAGATGCTGCCGCGGTCGAACTCATACTCATCCTTCCATCCGCGCACCTGGTAGTAGGTTTCCAGGTCCGCCCCGCGGCGCATGTACTTTGCCAGCGGAGGTAGCAGGCCGAGCGCCTGGCCAAGCATGTTGCGTCGTTTCTCCAGGTAGGCATTGCCGCACCACAGCCAGTCCAGCGCAAACTGCTCGAACGTCTGGCGGTTCAGCAGACGATGGGGAACGAACGTGCGTGCCAGCATGTTGCGCTTGAAGTTCAGACCGCTCTGCAGAAACACGCTCGCCCGGGTCGACTTCGCCAGTCCATCAAGCGCCAGCGGCGGTTCGTACCAGCGTCCGTTCAGCCAGCACTCCAGATAATCGAAGACTTCGCGCCCATCGAGCACCGGCAGCGGGTCACCGAAGGTGAAGGCCTCCACGCCAGCGGCGGGGGCAGTGATCAGGTCGCTCATCAGCAGATCTCCATGAATCCAGTGTTCGCCGAGGTCTGCCCCTCTAGCGGTTCGTTGTGCAGGGCGTGGAACAGCGCCCACGCCAGGTCAGCGTGGCCGGTCTCGTCGTTGCGCCCGGCGGTATAGGTCATCTGGCGGCCCGAGGCAGTGATCGTTTTGCGAATGGCCATCAGCGAGCTGGCCACGTCCGTCCAGCCGGCGTCGAACTCCAACCGGCCGTTGCGGATCACGTCATAGGCCTTGAGCACCAGGCGCGTCTTCACCTCCGGCGAGTAGCTAAAGGTGGTCACGTTGGGGAAGAACTGGCGGACCAGCTGCGCCACGCCCGAGCCCAACCCGGTCACGTCCACGCCGATATAGGTCACCCAGTAGCGGTTGCAGGCCTGGCGGATCGCCTC
>CBIHQF010000305.1:0-5435 GCA_966211665.1 uncultured Pseudomonas sp.
GCGCCGATCGTCGGCATGGCCTGGCGTTGATCGATCTGGATCACTTCAAGCGGATCAATGATATTCATGGTCATGCGGCGGGCGACCGGGTATTGCAGACCTTCGCCAGCGTGGCCCGGACCTGTCTGCGCGATGCCGATATCATTGCTCGCTACGGCGGTGAGGAGTTCGTTCTGTTGTTGCCCAATACCGATGCCGATCAGGTCACCGCGTGCTGCGAGCGCTTGCGCGAAGCCTATATGCGGGCCGAGCCGATCGGTCTCAGGTTGGAGAACTTGAGCCTGTCGGTCGGGATGACGCTATTGAACCCTGGCGACGATATGGACGAGGCGCTGAATCGGGCCGATCAGGCGCTGTATCGGGCGAAAAACAGCGGACGCAACCGCTGCGCCGCCGCTTGGGAACATGCCGATGCCTGAGTTGCAGGTCGGCGAGCGACGACTGCCGATCGACCCCGGGCGCAACCTGCTCGATGCCTTGCATGAGGCCGGCGTCGCCATCCCCTACAGTTGCCGTGCCGGCAGTTGCCATGCCTGCCTGGTGCGCTGCATCCGCGGCGAACCACAGGATGACAAGCCCGATGCCCTGGCTGAGACCCGCCGCGAGCAGGGCTGGCGTCTGGCCTGTCAATGCCGGGTGGTCGAGGACCTGCGGATCGAGGTCTTCGATCCGCTAAAAGATGGTCTGCCCGCGTTGATCCACAGTTGCGACTGGCTCAGCCCCGCTGTGCTGCGTTTGCGCCTGTTGCCCGAACAGCCGCTGCGCTACCGCGCCGGGCAGCATTTGGTGTTGTGGACGGAGAGCGGCGTGGCCCGGCCGTATTCGCTGGCCAGTCTGCCGGGCGAAGACCCCTGGTTGGAATTTCACCTGGATTGCCGGCAATCCGGCGCCTTTAGCGATGCCGCACGACATTTCGTTCCCGGCCAGCGTTTGCGGCTCGGCGAGCTGCGTGGCGGCGCGCTGCACTACGATCTCGATTGGCGGAACCGGCCGCTCTGGCTGTTGGCGTCGGGCACGGGCCTCGCCCCGCTTTATGCGGTGTTACGCGAGGCGTTGCGCGAAGAACACCGCGGCGAGATCCGAGTGCTGCACCTGGCCCGCGACAGCGCCGAACACTACCTGGCCGCCGAGTTGCGGCAGCTGGCGGCCGCCCATTCGCAGGTGCGGGTCGAGTTGCTCTGTGCGGCAGAATTACCGGTGGCTTTGGCCGAACTGAAACTTGCTTCGCGGCAAACCCTCGCCTTACTCTGCGGTAGCCCGAATAACGTCGAGAGTTTTACCCGGCGCCTTTATTTGGCCGGTATGCCACGCAATCAGATGTTTTCCGACCTGTTCTTGCCGCACGCTTAGGCGAGACGAATCGAGTCCTGTGAATTCCCGCGGGTCTGCCCTTATCTGTCGTTACACGCCGACTTCTCCGGCGCGCCGCCGTACGACTCTTAATATTCATTGGGCCTTTTGCCCATCCCCATTAGGAAACGTCATGAACGAGCATCTGCGTATTGACCGAGAACAAGGATTGTTGACCCTGCGTCTGAACCGTCCGGATAAGAAAAATGCCCTGACCCGCGCGATGTACCGCGCCATGGCCGATGCGTTGAACCAGGCCGATCAGGATAAAAGCGTGCGTGCGCTCTTGATCACCGGCGGTGAGCAGTGCTTCACCAGCGGCAACGATGTGAGCGACTTTATCCAGGCTCCGCCCAGCGACCTGAACAGCAGCGAAGTCTTCCAGTTCATGCGCGCGTTGTTCGAGTTCAGCAAGCCGGTGGTGGCGGCGGTCAGCGGCGCGGCGGTGGGGATTGGCACGACCCTGCTGCTGCATTGCGACCTGGTGTACGTCAGCCGCGATGCAGCGTTGAAGATGCCCTTCGTCAACTTGGGGCTATGCCCCGAATACGGCTCCAGTGTGATTTTGCCGCGCCTGCTCGGCCATGCCCGGGCCGCCGAGCTGTTGCTGCTGGGGCAGGGTTTTACCGGCGAGCAGGCGGCCGAGTGGGGTATCGCTAACCAGGCCCTGGAAGACGGCGCCGCGACCCTGGCCAAGGCGCGCGAAGTGGCCCTGGGCTTTCAGCGTTTGGCGCCTTCGGCGGTGGTCGACAGCAAACGCCTGATGCGCTCGCCGGGGCGCGAGGAGTTGCGCCGGGTGATCGAGGAGGAGGGCGCGCTATTCAGCCAGCGTCTGCGTTCGCCGGAAGCCATCGAAGCCCTGACCGCCTTTATGCAAAGGCGCACGCCGGATTTCTCTAAATCCGCATGATCCTAGGCTTGCCCCGGCGCAATCCTAAGGACTCAGCCAGCGGCGCAGAACTCGTAGGAGGCGCGCCCCCGCGGCGAATGCAGGAGTGTAGGGTGGATGACGCCTTTTTCATCCATCATTGCGATGTGGTGGATGGATAAAGCGTCATCCACCCCACGCGATGATCGTTCCTACGCTCCTGCGGGGGAATGCAGCGCATTACTTGTGGTTTACACCAGCGCCTCACCTACGTGCAGCAGTTTCATGGTGTTGGTGCCGCCGATGGTGTGGTAGCTGTCGCCCTTGGTCAGGATCACCCAGTCGCCGGTCTGCACCACGCCGCGCTTGAGCAATTCGTCAACCGCGGCTTGGCTGACTTCGCCGGGCTGCAGGGCGGCCGGGTCGAACGGCACGGTGTAGACGCCGCGGAACATGGCCGCGCGGGCTTGGGTTTCGCGGTGCGGGGAGAAGGCGAAGATCGGCACCGAGGAACGAATGCGTGACATGATCAACGGCGTATAGCCGCTTTCGGTCAGGGCGATGATAGCTTTGACCCCGGGGAAGTGGTTGGCCGTGTACATGGCCGCCAGGGCGATGCTTTCGTCGCAGCGCTCGAACTCGGTGCCCAGACGGTGGCTGGATTTCTTGCTGGTCGGGTGTTTTTCCGCGCCCAGGCAGATCCGCGCCATGGCCTGCACTGCCTCGAGCGGATAGGCTCCCGCGGCGCTTTCCGCCGAGAGCATGACCGCGTCGGTGTAATCGAGCACGGCGTTGGCCACGTCCGACACCTCGGCGCGGGTCGGCATGGGATTCTGGATCATCGACTCCATCATCTGCGTCGCCGTGATCACCGCTTTGTTATGGCGGCGGGCATGCAGGATGATTTTCTTCTGGATGCCGCACAGCTCGGCATCGCCGATTTCCACGCCGAGGTCGCCACGGGCCACCATGACGGCGTCGCTGGCGCGGATCAGGCCGTCGAGGGTTTCGTCGTCGGCGACCGCTTCGGCACGTTCGATCTTCGCCACCAGCCAGGCACTGCCGCCGGCTTCGTCGCGCAGTTTGCGCGCATGCTCCATATCCGAGGCGTCGCGCGGGAAGGACACCGCCAGGTAATCCAGCTCCATCTCGGCGGCCAGCTTGATATCGGCTTTGTCTTTCTCGGTCAGCGCCGGTGCGGTCAAACCGCCGCCGCGGCGGTTGATGCCTTTGTGGTCGGAGAGCGGGCCGCCGATGGTCACCACGCAATGCAGCGCATCGTCGGTGGCCGACTCCACGCGCATGACCACGCGTCCGTCATCGAGCAGCAGTTCGTCGCCTACGCCGCAATCCTTGACCAGGTCCGGGTAGTCGATGCCGACGATTTCCTGGGTGCCCTCGGTCAATGGGTGGCTGGTGGAGAACACGAAGCGATCGCCGATTTTCAGTTCGATGCGCTTGTTGGCGAATTTGGCGATGCGGATCTTCGGGCCTTGCAGGTCGCCGAGCAGGGCGACGTGGCGCCCGTGTTTGGCGGCGAGGTCGCGTACCAGCTTGGCGCGGGCCTTGTGCTCGTCGGGCGAGCCGTGGGAGAAGTTCAGGCGGGCCACATCCAGGCCGGCGAGAATCAGTTTTTCGAGAACTTCGGGCGAGTTGCTGGACGGGCCGAGAGTGGCGACGATTTTGGTGCGGCGAATGGTCATGCACAGGCTCCTGAGATCAAGCAGAACGCGAGGCTACTACGCTGTAACCCTGTAGTCATTTTTACGCGCCACTACTTTTTTCCTCGGGCCTGAGTACCAGCAAATCGCATTCCACGGCATCCAAAACCCGTTCGGCGGTATGCCCGATCAGTGCGGTATCCAGCTGCCCGCGGGCGACCGCGCCCATCAGCAGCATATCGACGTTCTGCTCACGGACGAAGCGCGGCAACACTTCTTCGGCGAAACCTTCGATCAAATGGGTGTCGGGATGGGCGATCGGGTATTGGCCGATCAGCTCCTCGAAGGCGTCGCGGTGCTGCTTGGCGCTGCGCTCGACGTAACCGTCATAATCGCCGACCAGTTCGGCGTCGAACACCAGGGTGCGCGGCAAGGGCGCATAGGTGTGCAAGTAGTGCGCTTGCAGCCCGAGTTGCTCGCTCAATTCGCGCGCCGCGCGAATCAAACGGTGATCCAGGGCGGCGGGCTTGTCGCCGCTGTGCAAGGGGTCGAGGGCGGCGCATAGGCGTCGACCTTGCCAGGCGCCGTGGTGCACCAACCACAGCGGGGCCGGGCAATGACGGATCAGTTGCCAGCAACTATTGGTTAGCAACAGGCGCCGCAGCATGCTGTTGCGAGCGGCCGATTTGAGCACCAGGTCCGGCTGCAATTCGTCGATCTTGCCGAGGACCACCTTGTGCAGCGGCTTACCCCAGCGAACGTCCAAATGCAGATCCAGCCCTTCGGCGCGTAGCGGGATTACATGATCCTCCAGCCAGGTGCCGGCCTGCTCCAGCGCCGCCGCACGGCCCTTGGCCTGCAAGGCGCTGTCGAATAGCGGACTGGTATCCAGAGCCGTATGGTATTCGGCCAGCAGCAGGTGGAGTTGCGCCTGGTTCTTGCGCGCCAGCCAGACCGCGCGCTCGAGCGCCGGCTGACTCGGCTGCTGGGAATCGATGACGACCAAAAGCGTTTGCAGTTTCATGGCCCTGACCTTGCTATGAGCGATGCCGTGACGGGGCCATTGCAGCGCAAAGATGCCCCGACAGACTTGATCTGTATCAGCTTAGACGGCAACCGGCTCCGATACTCGTTTGCCGGCCCCTCGAACAGGCTGCGCGGAATATTCCCGCGGGCGTTTCAGTCGGGGCATGGCGGTGCGGGATGGCCCTACAGAATGCTTATGTCCAGTCGATACACTGCCATCGGAGGATAAACCCATGAAAACCCTGTTGATCGTACTCCTGGCGCTCGGCGCCGTTGGCTGCAACCGCTATAGCCTCGACCGTCATTTGGACAGCGCTTACCGCGCTTATGATCAGGGCGATTGCGATACGGCCATGTTGGATCTGTCGAAGGCCGAGCGCAGCAGCCGATCGCGCAACTATATCCAGCCGGAAATCTCCCTGCTGCGTGGCCAGTGTCTGGAACGTCAAAGCCTGTTCCTGGATGCCGTGCAAACCTACAGGTTCATCATCGGCCGTTATCCGAGCAGCGAGTATGCCTACCGGGCTCGC
>CBIHQF010000306.1:0-5363 GCA_966211665.1 uncultured Pseudomonas sp.
GACCAGCTCGGGCGATTTTTTGGGGGCGGCCGAGTCCCCTGCCGATGGGGCAGTACCTTCAGTGGTCATGTGCTTTTTACCTTTCGATGATGGTGTGTAGGTGCACCGGGATCAGCACGCTGGCGGCGCGCTCGCCGTTACCGGGCGGGTATTGCTCCGGCGCACCGACGGTGATGCCCTTGATGCCGCGAGGCAGCCAACGGGGGAACTGACCCTCCATGGGCAACAGAGCCAGCAGCAGGTCGTGCTCCAAGTCGTCAAGGGCATCCTCGTAAGCGTCCAGACCAACATCGACTGCACCAATCACGTAGAAGCCATTGAACTTGAGCAGTGCCGCCGGGCCGGGCTTAGGGGCCAGGTCCTTGCCCTTTTGCAGGCAGATGATGGGGAAGCCGATGTCTTCGGACTTGAGCACTTCGTTGAACCACCCCGTGCGCACGTTGTGCCCCGCATTGGTGGCGTAGCCGTTGTCCACGGTTACGGTGCCCAGGTGCTGGACCAGCGCTTTGCGGCCCAGTGTGAGCGGGTTGCGGTTCATTTCTGCTCCAAGCATGCAGCGGTGATGAAATGGCCATCGTCAGAGATTGTCTGCTCAACGATGTAACGGCAGCGCCCAACCACGAACTGCCCGCCCTGCGCCACTTTTGCGAGGGCGACTTTCCGCCAGGTGATGCCAACGGCATCGCTGCGGAACACTCCTTCCGCGCCATTGATCATCAACTCGTGATCGATCATGAGCTTCAGGTCGCGTACCACAGGCTGGCCGGTCGGGTCGAAGTAGTCGCCGAGGTCGTCGCTTAGACTCGCCTCGATGGCCGCATCCATGCTGGCCAGGGCTTTGCCGAAGCCGGCCATGATCAGGCAGTCAGCTTGATGACAGCGCGCGGCCGCGTGCAGATGTGCAGCGGGTTGGACTGCGCCTCACCCATCACGCCTTTGTCGAACGGCAGGCGCTCGAGCTTGGCGTAGTGCGGTACGCCCAAGGTGTTTACCGTTTCCATGTAGTTGGCCGGGGCGTAGACCGACTTGAACAGGTCCTCGACGCCTTCCGGTACCAGGTAGGCATCGTCGTCGCCGACGAACGCGGTCGTTCCCACCTTGCCGCGGTAACGAACCCAAAGCACGCCACCGAAGGTGAACGCCTGACGACGGTCACCCAGCAGGCTGTCGGCCTTGGTCGACTGCATGTAGACGTCTTTGACCGACTTGTCGGCGATCAGCTTGGCCCAGAAGGCTTTACCGCAGAGTGCGATGGCGCCGGTTCCGGTTGCGGTACCGAGGGCATCGTCCTGCATATCGAGCGCTTCGCCGGCCTTGGCGCTGACATCGGCGGTGCCGAACTCCATGGCGAGGGTCTGCTGCGTGATGCCGAAGCGTTGGAACAGGTTGACCAACGGCGTAGTGCCATCTGCATCAACAATCAGGCCCTTGATACCGCCGATGCGCTGGAATTCGTGAGTAAGCTCCAGCTGCTTGCGAGCCTTCTCGACGCGGGCATTGACCACATCCTGCACGCCTTGCAACTCGGTACGGGAACCATAGGCACGGATGCCTTGGATCTCGTCCGCGGTGATGGTGAAGGTTTGCGGCAGGTGCACAGCGTTGAAGGGAATCAGATCGCGCTTGCTGGCAATGACGACATGGCCAGGGGCGCCGCGCGGAGCAGCCGGTACCAGCGCGAGGACGTCACCGTCCTTCTCGATCTGCTGGGTAACCGTGAGGCTGCCCTCTTCGCTGTACAGGCCCATTGCGGCGATCTGGCCCGGTACGGGGTGCTCTTCGTTGATGGTTGCTACAAGGTTCGGGACGCTGAAGGCGTCGTCTTCGAAAATGGAAATATCGGCCATGATGGGCTCCTAGAATGACAAACCCCGCTTCAGCGGGGTTTAGGTGTCTTGGATGACGGTTGGTAGATCAGGGGCGGACGACGATGCCCATGGCCAGCAGAGAGGCCTCGCCTGCCGAGTCGAGCCCGGTGATCAGGCGCTCGATGATCTCTGCATCACGTACGATGCCGACGGTGCGCTGCGCAGCTTCAGAGGCCGCTACCGGCGCCCAGAGAACTGCGGCGACGGTTTCACTGCCGTCGGCTGGATCTACAGCCGGGTTGTAGGGTGCGTACTCGCCGGTGGCGGTCAGCTTGCCCAGCAGTTGGCCGGACGGCAGCGCGGTGGCCGTTGCGGCAACGGTAATCTCTTCGCGGCTGCGGGTGCCATTGGCCTCCGAGAGGAGGAACTCGCCAGCGTGGCGGCCTTCGGTACTGATTTTCATATACGTGCTCCTTTGGAGGCGTTGGGTTTACGGCTGGCGTAGATGGCGCCGGGGTCTGCTGCCTTGGTCGCCGGCGCCGGGGTGTGATCCGGCAGCGGGGGTTTGTTGTCGATCTCGACCTGACTGCTTTTGTCGACCATCTTGTCGAAGAGCTTCGCGCGCGCCTCGTCGGCGCCCAGACCATCGGTGATCATCTGCGTGGCGTCATTCGGCAGCTTGGCCAATACGCACAGGTCGCGCACCGCTTTGGCTCGTGCCACCTCGGCCTGTACTGCTGCGCGGTTTTTCAACCCGCTGGACAGGATCAGCACTGAGGTCAGGTTGGCCATGCCGGCCGCTTGGCAGGCATCCGCCAGCTCTTTCGCCAACACGGCAGCGTCAGGCTCTGGAGCTGGCTCAGGGTTCGGTTCGGGCGCAGGGTCTGGTTCCGGATTGTCGTCATCTGCGCTGGCCAGCAGATCCAGTGCAGCCTGGGGTGGATGCTGGTAACGGTTGAGGATCTTGCCGTGACTGTTGCTGAATTTGGGGTACTCACCGGTCAGCACCTCGTCCACGAAGCCTGCCGCTTTGGCTTCAGCCGCTGTGAACCAGGTTTCGGCGTTGATCAGGCTCCGCAACTCAGCATCTTCCAAGGTCAACGGGCGGTGCTGATAGCTGGCGACGATGCCGTCGAACGCCTTGTCCATCATGTCCGCGACCTTGCGCAGATCGTCGCTATCGCCGGCGGCGAAGGTCCATGGGTTGTGGATCATGAAGAGCGCGTTGTCAGCCATCTCGACACGATGCGCGCCGGCAGCTGCAACGCTAGCGGCGCTGTAACAGGCGCCGTCGATGCGAACCGTGCAGCGCTCGCCAAGCCGGCTGAGGGTGTTGTGGATGGCGATGCCGTCGAACAGGTCGCCACCTATGGAATCGATCGCCACGACGACAGGCGAAACCCCATCATCAATCGCCTTCAGGTCGCGGATGAAATCAGCCGAGGTGAAGCCCCAATAGCCAATCTCTCCGTAGAGGTAGATTTCGATGGCTTTGTCGGCGGTTCCATCTCCGGCAGCACGGATGCTGTACCAGTGTTCATCGTGCACTTCAGGAGCCGCACCGCCGCGGTTGTAGATACGCGGGCTGGCCAGGGTGCTCACGCCCTGTAGCGCAAGTGCCAGGGCAGCGCCGAGCCATTGCTTGCGGATTGTTTTCATTCATCATCCTCTCGTCGTGCCGGCCGGGCCGGGCTGGTGTTGCTGTCGTAGGCCAGGCCGAGGCGCGTGGCACGTTCGTTGTCTTGGGCGTTCTCTTCGTCGATCAGCTCGGCGTCATACCCGGTGCGCAGGACGTGTTCGCTACGGCTGGCGAGCCCGCCTTTGATTTCCTTGAGCTTGCCGTCAACGTCCTGCACCGGATGGATGTAGGGATGGCCCTGCGGGACCCAGCGGGTGCGAAGGTATTCGCGGCGGCGCCCGGTGTAGTCAGGCAGTGCTATCGAGCCAGCCAGCACGGCGGCGTCGAGCCAGGCAATGCGCACCGGCCGGCAGAGCTGGAACACGTACACGCCGAACTGCAACTGCTCGATCCGGCGCCGGAAGTCGTTGAGCAGAACGCGCAAGACGCGATCACTGATATCGCCCATGTCCCCGGTCAGCAGTTCATATGGCAGGCCTACACCGGCGGCAGCGGCCTGGAGTTGCTGCCGCATGAAATCGACATAGGTGCTGCCGGCATCGGGTGGATCTGAGAAGGTGACCTCTTCCCCTTCCAGCAGCTCCTGCATGGAACCAGGCTCTAGCCCTACCAGCGGGGCACCGTCACGGTCTGCCACGATCGGCTGACCGGTGATGGGGTCTATCGCGGGCTGCACGCCTTCGGCAGCCTTACGGGTGATGAAGCCGGCGAAGAGGTTGGCGACCTCCTGCCGGAACAGCACCGCATCATCGTAGTTATCCAGCGACTTGAGCCGCAGCAGCACCGGAGCCAGCCGAGGCACGCCGCGTAGCTGGCCACCCTCGGTCGGCTCGAAGATGTGCAACACCTGGTCGGCCGGGATGCGGTTGAGGGTGTTGTAACCCCCGCTGACCGTGAATTGATCGCCCGGGTGCGTGCTGTACATCCAGTAGGCGATACGCTGCCCGATGCCGTTGAACTCAATGCCGGCGCGGACGATGTTGCCCGCGCGGGTCCTGAAGTTCTTATCGAGTGGCACGTACTCGGGCGCAAGTACTTGCAACTGCAAGGGCACCGCATAGCCATCTTCTGGCCGGCGATACCGTAGCCGGACGAAGCATTCACCGGACTCCTCAACCATGCGCGCAATGATCGCTTGCTGGCCGTAGAAATCCGCCAGACCGTCAGCGTCAGACTCGTCTGTCCAGTCCTCCCAGAGCTGCCGCAGTGCTGCGCGGACTGTTGCGTCTTCGATGGCGGCGCGCGGGGTGATGCCGGTGCCGATGATGTTGCTGACCCGCTTGTCGATCGCGCTGTAGGCGTACGGGTCGTTCTTGACCGCGGCGCGTGAGCGCTTGCGCAGAGCCGGCAAGGCCGGCAGAGCGATAGCGTTCAGGGCGCCGTCCGGTGCATCCCAGCCCTCAGCGCGCCGACCGGTGCCGGCACCCTCGTAGCTGTTGCGGATGCGCTTGGGAACTGCTCGGATACGTGTCATCAGATCCCCTTGCCTCGGCTGTATAGGCGCGTGATGCGCGGCCGACCGGTGGCTGCGGCCTGCTCGGCAGCGGCCTGCTTTGCGTACTGCTCCTCGAGCATTCGCAGGCTGGCCAGTTGGGCGCGGTCAAGCTGGCGATCACCCTTGCGGACCGATTGGCCGTTTTCGAGGATGTCTTTAATCGACGCCCGGACTTCTGCCAGGCGCTGTTGGGCTTCGCTCATGATTGCCTCGGGGCGGTCATCGCCGCTTCAGGTAGGTGCTGCTTGCTCTACGTCGGCCGACCGGCTGAGGTGGGGGCGTTACGGCGACCGATACCGTAGCCGGTTCCGGTGCGCCTGGCAAGCGATTGCACTGGCGAGCGCTCGCGGTGCGCGCTGGGAGCGATCCCGCGACGCTCAGGGAGCCGAGTCCCCATAGGAGGGAATTATTCACCATAAGT
>CBIHQF010000307.1:0-5352 GCA_966211665.1 uncultured Pseudomonas sp.
ATATCGCGCACCTGCACCAGCACGCCGTATTCCCAGCTCGGCATATTGTCCAACCACAGACCCGGCGGGGCGAGGTCGTTGGCCAGGTAACCGCCGGGCTTGTCGAGCAAGGTGCTGGCGACCTGCTTCAGCGTCGCCACCGTGGTGTAGCCGTGGACCATCTGATGCCGGGCATCCTGAGCCGCCGCCTGGGCATGTTGCTGCACCGAGAAGGGTTCGGGTTCCTGGCTCCAATACCAGCCGACCAGTAAGGCGACCAGCAGGTAGAGGCCAAGCACGGCACCGCCTATCCGGACGAGCCGCTTTTTACCTGAGAAACCACGCACCTTGGTGGCCGAATCATCGCCACTGTTACGCGCACCGGCAGTGCGATTCTTCCAATCCAACATGACAACGTCCTTTATTCGTTACGCATGAAAAATATTCGACCACAGCCGCGCATTTGGGTTGCTAATGGTCTGGAGCTTACAGCTTTGTACTATAAAGGAGCCTAGACTTGGGCGCAGTGCTTGGTGGCAAACTTAGCGCCGACACCCAAGGGGCTGTTGCCGTTTCATCGCAACCGCGCCTGAAACGGCAGCAGCCCCTAAACCGCGACCTGCTTGGCAATCTGGACAGAAGGCTTGCGCCGAAGGATCGACGGCACTGGCGGCGGCCAGCGCCACTGGTAGCATAGCGCCACTATAAAGCGGGCGACCTGTCGCCCCACCCAGATAAAAGGCCATGACCGAGCAAGAAGACTTCAGCCACGACCGTCTCAAGCAACACTTCGCCCAACGGGTCATCCACCAGGCGCGGCAAGTGCTGGAGATCTGGCAGCGTTTGCAGCGCAGCGAATGGAGCGAATTGGGCATGCGCGAACTGCGCGATGCCACTTTATTGTTGCAACGCTACGCCGAGCGCTTCGAACAGGTCGAGCATGGCACCTTGGCGCAAAGCATCGACCACTGCCTGGATGCCGTGGCGAAGAACGGCGGGAGGCTCAGCAGCCACCTGATCAACGAACTCAACCACTTGATGCACCGTTTGCCGCGCATCGGCCTGCGGCATGGCGACCGCCTCGGCCAAACCGTGCTGCAGCAACTGCGCAAACCGGTTTATCTGGCGATGCAGCACCTCGACCAGGCCGAGCGCCTGACCCGCCAGCTGGAATTCTTCGGCATTACCGCGCTGCCGCTGGAAACCGCCAACGCCTTTCGCGACGCCATGTTGGAGCGCCACCCGGCCGCCATCGTCATGGATGTGGATTTTTCCGGCCAGGGCTGCGGCCTGCGCCTGGCCGAGGCGGTTCAGGACGGTCTGGAACAGAAAATCCCGCTGCTGTTCTTCAGCCAAACGGACACCGACACCCCGACCCGTCTGGCCGCGGTGCGGGCCGGCGGACAGAATTTCTTTATCGGCACCCTGGATGCCTCGACGTTGCTCGAACGCATCGAAGAGCTGACCCATGTCAGCCAGAGCGAACCCTACAAGGTGTTGATCATCGACGACTCGCGCGCCCAGGCCACCTACACCGAACGGGTGTTGAACAGCGCCGGGATCGTCACCCGCACCCTGCTCGACCCGATCCAGGCGATGACCGAGCTGGCCGAGTTCCAGCCGGACCTGATCATCCTCGACATGTACATGCCCGAGTGCAACGGCCCCGAGCTGGCCAAGGTGATCCGTCACAACGACCGCTATGTCAGCGTGCCGATCATCTACCTGTCGGCCGAAGACGATCTGGACAAGCAACTCGACGCGATGAGCGAAGGCGGCGACGACTTCCTCACCAAACCGATCAAGCCACGCCATCTGATCTCCACCGTGCGCAACCGCGCCGCCCGCGCGCGCAACCTCAAGGCACGCATGGTGCGCGACAGCCTGACCGGGCTGTTCAACCACACCCACACCCTACAGTTGCTGGAAGACTGTCGCACCCGCGCGCAACGCGACAACCAGCCCCTGTGCTTCGCCATGTTGGATATCGACTTCTTCAAGAAGGTCAACGACAACTACGGTCATCCCATGGGCGACCGGGTGATCAAGAGCCTGGCCCTGTTCCTCAAACAACGGCTGCGTAAAACCGACTTCATCGGCCGCTATGGCGGCGAGGAGTTCGCCGTGGTCATGCCCGGCACCCGGGCCGAGGAAGCCCATCTGGTACTCGACGAGATACGCACGCGTTTCGCCGAGATCCACTTCCCCGCGCAACCGGCGGATCTGTCCTGCACCTTCAGTGCCGGCATCACCCAACTCGCCCATGGCGCCGACAGCAAGGTGCTGTCGCAGCAGGCCGACGAGGCGCTGTATGCGGCGAAACACGGCGGGCGCAACCGGGTGGAGATATTCGCCGGCAAATAATGTCATAACGCCACATTCGGGCATGCACCGTCATCTTGCTGTCATGAAAACGTAATAGCTTCAGGGCTCGCCAGCCTCGCTCGTGATCACACGAGCGGGCCAACAGCGTTCCGTATCGGTCGAGCCCCTATGCGCCTGAAGTCATTCACCAACCTCAATACCCTCCTGCTGGTCATCGTCTGCATCGCCCTGGGCGCGACGCTCTGGTGGTCGCAACGCGCACTCGAACGCCCCTACCTGCTGATGGAGCGTTACCTGAGCCTGTCGCAGCAGTTCCAGCAGCAAGCGGCGAGCAACGTGCTCGGTTATCTCGGCAGCGGCGACGCGCTGCAGCACAGCGCCGCACTGCAAGCGCTCGATAGGCTGACCGGCGCCGTCGCCGAACTGCCGCCGGAACTGGCCGCGAGCGTGGGCCCGAGCCTGGCGGAGCTGAAAGCGTTCAGCGCCAACGAGCTGCTCGCCGCCGGCAAGCTCGCCGGCAACCCGCAAGGCTTGTTGCTGCAAGCCGAACGGGAAATGGCCGGCACCCTCGAGCAACTGGCGCAATACGCGCAAAGCGGCGAAAGCGCGAACGCTGCGAGCTATCAACCGCCGCTGTTCGCCGCCGCCCAACACCTGACGCGCCTGGCCCATGCCCGCGAGAAATTGATCGACAGCGAACGCAGCGAGCTGGCAGCTAATGTCGAGCGCGAACTGGCGGCCCTCGGCGATCTGGCCAAGCAACTCGACAGCCTGCCCCTGCTCGGCGTAACCGCGACCGGCGACAGCAATAGCGCGAGCTTCGCCGATATGCTCGGCCTGGCCACCGACGGCACCAGCGCGCAGGCGGAAGACCAAGGCCTGGCGCTCAAGCGCGACCTGGCCAGCCTGATCGGCCGCTATCCGGCGGAACTGCAGCGCACCCGTCAACTGATCGAACAACGCATCGAACTGGCCAGCGCCACGCGCCTCAACATCGACGGCGTGCAGCAGGCCCTGGCCGCGCTGGAGCCGGCGGTGCGCGCCGAGCATGGACGCATCCAGGGGGAAGTGCGGCTGATCCTCGGCATGATGATAGGCGCGATCTTACTGATCGCGCTGATCATCGACACTATTCAGCGCCGCCTGACCCGAGTGCTCGATCGCCTGGTGCCGGCGCTGTCGACCTGGGCCGGCGGCGATTTCAGCCAGGATATCGCGCTCGGTTCGCGCACCCGCGAACTGGTCGACATCGAGGCCTCGCTGAACCGCCTGCGCCACTACCTGGTCGAGCTGGTGGGCAGTATTCGCCAGCACGCCGAGCAGGTCGCCGGTTCCAGCCGCATCCTCGCCGACCTCAGCGGCGGCCTGCACCAAGGCGCCGAACGCCAGGCTGGCGATACCGCGCAAATACGCGACGCCCTGGGCGAGCTCGATGCGACCATCCAGCAAGTCGCCGGCAACGCCAGCCAGGCCGCCGATGCCAGCCGCGATGCCGGCCGCGCCGTGGAACAGGGCCAGCAGGTGATCGGCCTGAGCCTGAGCGGGCTGCACGCCCTGGTCGGCGAGGTCCAGGGCAATGCCCAGGCCGTCGAACGCCTGAGCGAGGAAACCGCGACCATCGGCAGCGTGCTCACGGTGATCCGCGGCATTGCCGAGCAAACCAACTTGCTCGCGCTGAACGCCGCCATCGAAGCCGCGCGGGCCGGCGAGCTGGGTCGCGGCTTTGCCGTGGTCGCCGACGAAGTACGCTCGCTGTCGCAACGCACCAGCGGCGCCACCGCCGAGATCCAGGAACTGGTCGAACGCCTGCAACAGGCCGCCCGGCAATCGGTCGCCGCCATGCGTACCCAGGTCGAACACGCCCAGGCCGCCGCCGGCCAGGCGGAAGCCGCCGATGGCGCGCTGGACGAAATAGTCGCGGCGATCCGCACCATCGCCAGCATGGCCGAACGCATCGCCGACGCCACCGCGCAACAGAGCGGCGCGGTCAGCGAGATCTACGGGCACAGCGAACGCATTCACCAACTAGGCGGCAGCAACCTGCTGCGCATCGGCGAGGGCCGCCAGCAGGGCGAACAGTTGCTCCATCTGGGCGAACGGCTGCATACCGCGGTACAGGCGTTTCGCCTGTAATTCGCCAGCTCGCCTGCAGCGCGGACCACATGACCTACACTGCACACACTGCCGTCACTGAGGTCAGAGCGATGCGCCTAAGCATGCTGCTATTCGGCTTACTACTGAGCCAAAGCATCAACGCCACCACACTCACGGTCGGCATCGAGGAAGCCAATAACTTCCCCTTCGAATATATCGACGAGGACGCCGAGCTCAGCGGCTTTCACGTCGAGCTGATGCGCGCCCTCTGCGCCCGCCTCGGATGGGGGATGGAATTCAAACGCACCCCCTGGAAACGCACCATGCGCGCCCTCGAAACCGGCGAAGTGCAGGCCGCAACTTTCGTCGCCACGTCGCCCGAGCGGGAGCGTTTCGCCCTGTTTTTGGCGGATAACCTGCTGCATATTTCCGGCACCACGCTCTACATCAAGCGCGACCGCGCCGACCAGATCCACTACCAGGCGCCGCTGGAACAGATGGCCCGAGATTGGCGCATCGCCACGCCCGCCGGCTACCACATGAGCGATGAGGTACTGGAGCTGATCGAACGCGGCGTGCCGATCGAACAGCCCACGGTGACCCAATCGCAACTGTTCATCATGCTGATCAGCGGCCGCTTCGACGCCGTATTCGGCTCCACCAGCTCGCTGGTACGCGCCAATACGGAGATTGCCGGCCTCAGCCAAAAGGTTCAGCGTTTACCCGGCGCGAGTCTGGCCGGCAAAAAGATGTACGTGGCCTTCTCCCGCGCCGCGCCGCCAGGCTTGGCCGAGCAGTTCGCCGAAGCCTACCGCCTGTTCCGCCAGGACCCCGGCTATCGTCAGTTGGCGGAGCGCTTCGCCGTGACCGACCTGTTGCCCGAGGCCAGCGAATTCCAGTAGCAGGCCGTTGAAAAACTACCTGCGTTGGCCCTCTTGATAAAAGAGAGGGGCG
>CBIHQF010000308.1:0-5339 GCA_966211665.1 uncultured Pseudomonas sp.
GAGGATGAGGCCGATAAGCTCAAGAAGAGCGTGCGCTTGCACCTGCCCAAGAGTTTGTTTTTACCAGTACCGCGTTCGGATCTGCTTGAGCTGCTGAGTGTACAGGACAAAGTGGCCAATCGCGCCAAGGACATCGCCGGCTTGATGCTCGGCCGTGAAATGGCCATTCCGCTGGCGCTGCAGCCGCTGATGCGCGCCTTCGTGCAGCGCACCGTGGATGCCAGCGCCCAGGCGCTTAAAGCGATGAACGAACTGGACGAACTGCTGGAAACCGGGTTCGGCGGCCGCGAGGCGGCGCTGGTCGAATCCATGGTCGAAGAGTTGGAGCAAATCGAACGCGACACCGACGTCATGCAAATCGAGGTGCGTCGGGCGCTGTTCAAACTGGAAAAGGACCTTCCTGCGGTCGACGTGATGTTCCTCTATAAAATCATCGAGTGGATTGGTGATGTAGCCGATCGCGCCGAGCGCGTCGGTAACCGACTGGAGCAACTGCTGGCGCGCTAAGCGCCAGTGTTCTTTCTGGAATCTACGGATTAATTACTTATGTCTTTGATTGCGGACTACGGCCTCGTACTTCTGCTGCTCGCCTGCCTCTTCGGCTTCTTCATGGCTTGGGGCGTGGGCGCCAACGATGTGGCCAACGCCATGGGTACCTCGGTCGGCTCAAAAGCCCTGACCATCAAACAGGCGATTCTGATCGCCATGGTCTTCGAGTTCGCCGGTGCCTATCTGGCTGGCGGAGAGGTCACCGAGACCATCAAGAGCGGCATCGTCGACGCTTCGAGAATCACTCCGGATCTGCTGGTGCTGGGCATGATGTCGGCGCTGCTGGCGGCAGGCACCTGGCTGCTCATCGCCTCGACCAAGGGCTGGCCGGTCTCGACCACCCACTCGATCGTCGGCGCGGTGATCGGCTTCGCCGCGGTCGGCGTATCGGTGGATGCGGTGCATTGGGCGGGTGTCGGTCCCATCGTGGCCAGTTGGGTTATCTCGCCGCTGCTCTCCGGTATCGTCGCCTTCGGCCTGTTCGTCAGCGTGCAGAAGCTGATCATCGACACCGATCAACCCTTCCAGAACGCTAAACGTTTCGTGCCGCTGTATATGTTCGCTACCGGCTTCATGGTCAGCGTCCTGACCATGACCAAAGGGCTTAAGCATATCGGTCTGAACCTTTCCAACAGCGAGGGTTTCTTCCTGGCGCTCGGGGTTGGCGCGCTGGTCATGCTGCTGGGTATCGCGCTGCTCAGCCGGATCAAGATCGACATCGAGGCGGATAAGGATTTCCACTATGCCAGCGTGGAAAAGGTTTTCGCCGTTCTGATGATCTTCACCGCCTGTTCCATGGCCTTCGCCCACGGCTCCAACGATGTGGCCAATGCCGTCGGCCCGCTGGCGGCCATCGTCGGAGTGATCCAGTCCGGCGGCGAAGCCGTGGGTAGCAAGGCGGCGTTGCCGAACTGGGTGTTGCTGCTCGGCGCCGTGGGTATCGTTATCGGTCTGGCCACATACGGCTATAAGGTGATCGCCACCATCGGCAAGCAGATCACCGAGCTGACCCCGAGCCGTGGTTTCGCCGCCGAGCTGGCCACAGCCACCACCGTGGTCGGCGCCTCCGCCATCGGTTTGCCGGTCTCCACCACCCACACCCTGGTGGGGGCGGTGCTGGGCATCGGTCTGGCGCGCGGTATAGGCGCGTTGAACCTGGGTGTGATCGGTAAGATTTTCATGTCCTGGCTGATCACCCTGCCGGTCGGCGCGCTGTTGGCGATCCTGTTCTTCTTTATCCTGCGCGGCATTTTCCTCTGAGTTAATCCTGCCCGGTTCCCTCCGCGTCGGCGTTGGCCCTATCATGGGGCCTCGCCCGCGGAGACCGCCGATGCCTTTGCCTTCCTTTCAAGAACAGTTCGCCGCGCTGATCGCAGCGCCTTCGGTGAGTTGCACCCAGGTATCCCTGGATCAGTCCAACCGTGCGGTGATCGATTTGTTATCGAGCTGGCTCGGCGACCTCGGTTTCGCCTGCGAAATCCAGCAGGTCAGCCCCGGCAAGTTCAATCTGCTCGCCAGCTATGGCAGCGGCCCCGGCGGTCTGGTGCTCGCCGGGCACAGCGATACCGTGCCTTTCGATGAGGCGTTGTGGCGGAGCGATCCGCTCAAGCTCACGGAGATCGATGGCCGCTGGGTCGGCCTCGGCAGTTGCGATATGAAGGGCTTTTTCGCCCTGGTCATTGAGGCTGTGCAACCCTTGCTGACCCGGCGCTTTCAGCAACCGCTGCTGATCCTTGCGACCTGCGACGAGGAAAGTTCGATGTCCGGCGCCCGCGCTCTGGCCGCCGCCGGCAGGCCGCTGGGGCGGGTCGCGGTGATCGGCGAGCCGACCGGCTTGAGGCCGATCCGCCTGCACAAGGGCATCATGATGGAGCGCATCGATATCCTCGGTCAGAGCGGCCATTCCTCCGATCCAAGCCTGGGTCATAGCGCATTGGAAGCGATGCAGGATGTGATGCTCGAACTGCGCGGTCTGCGTAGCCAATGGCAGGCTGAGTTCAATAATGCGCAATTCACAGTGCCGCAACCGACGCTGAATTTCGGCTGTATCCATGGCGGCGACAACCCTAACCGCATCTGCGGGCAATGCTCCCTGGAATTCGATTTGCGCCCGCTGCCGGGTATGCAGCCGGAGGCGCTGCGCGCGGCGATCCGGCAGAAGTTACAGCCCTTGGCCGAGCGGCACCAGGTGAAGATCGACTTCGCCCCGCTGTTCCCCAGCGTGGCGCCGTTCGAGCAGAATGCCGACAGCGAACTGGTGCGCATTGTCGAACGCCTGACCGGACATACCGCGGCTTCGGTGGCATTCGCCACCGAAGCGCCTTATCTTCAGCAGCTTGGCTGCGATACCCTGGTGCTCGGCCCGGGCGATATCGACTGCGCCCACCAGCCCGGCGAATACCTGGAAATGTCACGAATCGAGCCGACCTTGCGTCTGTTACGTGAACTGATCGGGCACTATTGCCTGAGCCCGGCCGGCGATGGCCTATGAACTTCCGGCCTGTGAACCTCGGAGGAGAGAACGCGTGATGCTGCTCCAATTGCGACGATAACACCGCGGCTGTCGGCTGTTCGTCTGGCGCCTTGTCGCGCCCCATTCATGCGCTCTATACGACTCACAGGTTGTTTTTACATGCACGACTACGTCAATTGGCTTCGCCACGCGTCCCCCTATATCAATGCCCATCGCGACTGCACCTTCGTGGTGATGTTGCCGGGCGAGGGCGTCGCCCATCCTAATTTCGGCAATATCGTTCACGACCTGGTGCTGCTGCACAGCCTCGGCGTGCGTCTGGTGCTGGTGCACGGCTCGCGTCCACAGATAGAAGCACGCCTGGCCGCGCGCGGGCTGACTCCACACTTCTACCGCGACTTGCGGGTGACCGACGGGCCGACCCTGGAGTGTGTGATCGACGCCGTCGGCCAGTTGCGCATCGCCATCGAGGCGCGCCTGTCGATGGACATGGCCGCCTCGCCGATGCAGGGTTCGCGCTTGCGCGTGGCGGGCGGCAACCTGGTCACGGCGCGGCCGATCGGCGTGGTCGACGGCGTCGATTATCACCATACCGGCGAAGTGCGGCGGGTCGACCGCAAGGGCATCGGCCGCCTGCTCGACGAACGCAGCATCGTCCTATTGTCGTCGCTGGGCTACTCACCGACCGGGGAGATTTTCAACCTGGCCTGCGAAGACGTGGCCACCCGCGCCGCCATCGATCTGGGCGCCGACAAGCTGCTGCTGTTCAGCGCCGAGCGCGGCTTGCTCGACGAGGACGGCAAGCTGGTGCGCGAGCTGCGCCCGCAGCAAGTGCCGGCTTACCTGGCGCGGCTCGGCAACAGTTACCAGGCGGAACTGCTCGACGCCGCAGCCCAGGCCTGCCGCGGCGGCGTCAAGCGCGCGCATATCGTCAGCTATACCGAGGACGGCGCCCTGCTCACCGAGCTGTTCACCCGCGACGGCGGCGGCACCCTGGTCGATCAGGAACAATTCGAATCCTTGCGCGAGGCGAATATCGGCGATGTCGGCGGCCTGATCGAGCTGATCAGCCCGCTCGAGGAGCAAGGCATCCTGGTGCGCCGCTCGCGCGAGGTGCTGGAGCGCGAGATCGGTCAGTTCAGTATCGTCGAACGCGACGGCATGATCATCGCTTGCGCGGCCCTCTATCAAATCGCCGATTCGGACTTCGGCGAGCTGGCCTGCTTGGCGGTCAACCCGGCCTACCGCCACGGCGGGCGCGGCGACGAATTGCTCGAGCGCATCGAAGAGCGCGCACGCGCGCAGGGCTTGAAGACGCTGTTCGTGCTGACCACCCGCACCGCTCACTGGTTCCGCGAGCGCGGTTTCGTGCCCAGCAGCGTCGACCGCCTGCCGGCGGCGCGGGCCTCGCTGTATAACTTCCAGCGCAATTCCAAGGTATTCGAGAAGGCGCTGTAGGCTGCGACGAGCGCGGGCGCGGTCGGCCCGCGCGAAGGGATCAAGCGCTTCGTCGCTTGTGCAGCAGGTGCTGTTCGCGGCCGTCGTCCCAGCCGGCTTCCCAGGCGGCTGCCAGTACGTCCGCACTGTGCTCGTGGGCGCTGATTGATTGCCCGGTGAGACCGGCCATGTAGCCTTGCTGGTACACCTTGTTAAGGCTTTCCAGGCTCCATTGCTGATCGTTGTAAAGGTTGGCGTCTGAGTCCATGGCGCGCGCTCGTGATGATCCTTGCCTTTATGCTAGTTGCGCTTTGCCATGATGCCGATGCTTCGAGCCGACCTTTTAATGCATTTGTGAGGCGTCTCACGAATTGCCGACAGCCAGAATACTGGCCTGATAGGCAGCGGCGAAGCTGTCGAAATCCCCTTCGTCTAGCGCTTCCAGGTCGGCCTGTTCGGCCAGGGATTTAGCCGCGGCCGCCTCGAAGGCCGCCTGCTGTTCCGCGCTCAGCGGGTTGCTGCGGAAATACTGGGCATGCCGCTTGCTCTGGCGCAGGGCGAACTGGCTGAAGCTTTCGCCTTGCTGCAGCTGCGCGAGAGCCTGGGCCGATGGCGTCAGGCTGACATCCGCGACCTTGGCACGCTGCGCTTGTAGCGCCTGGCGATGCGCATCGCAGGCCTGGCTCTGGTCGAGCAGTTCGGCCAGCGGTTCGATGCGTTCGAGCAGTTCTTCGGCCCAGGCGCGCAGGGCGACGGGCTGGCCTCCGCGCTGCAGTCGCAGGTCGGGTTGGCGGCCTTGCTTGACCACGCTGAGGAAGTTGTCGGTGCAGGCGTGGCACTCCTGGCTATCCAGCAGCGGGCTGTCCTGCAGGGCGCAGAA
>CBIHQF010000309.1:0-5335 GCA_966211665.1 uncultured Pseudomonas sp.
TACCCTCGTCCGGGCAGTCGTCGCTGACCAGGATTTCCAGCGGCTGGTAACTCTGGGCCAGCGAGCTGAGCAGCGCCGCCTCGAAGTGCCGTGGTTTGAACGTGGGAATCACGATACTGACGAGGGGGTGTTTGCTCACGTGCGATTTCCTTAGCGAATCTGTACGAATGGCGCGCAGGCCGTGCGCTTCATTTCAAGCGTCGAGAATATGGGAGTGGCTGGTCAGCACCTCGCGCACCCGCTGCGGGCTGTTCCACATCAATACGTCAAGTACCGACAGCCCTGGTTCGAAGACATAGGGCCCGGTGTCGTAGCGGAACTCATCGAATTGCAGAAAGCCGAGCCGGATGCCGTGACGGGCGAAACCCTGCGGGTCGAACAGGTCGCGGCCGCCAGGCGGATTCAGATAGAAGCTGGCGCCCAACTGCCGGCTGATCGCCGGCGCCCAGCCACCGGGGCCGTCGATGTGTTGCAGGTCCAGGTCCAGCTCCGAGCAGACCGCATAATCGAACGGCAGCTCGAGATAGGCACAGACCGCCGCCAGCCCCTGCACGTTGAGTTCGACCAATGAGTCGCCGGCCACAGCCTCGAAAGTGCGATTGACCAACTGCACCACCTGCTCGTAGAACGGCGCCTTGCGCCGGTAGTGAGTCAGCTTGCCGAGCACGCTGGCGCGGGTCTTGGACATATCCTGCACACGGGCTTCGCGGGTAGTGATGGCGATGGAGGAATTGGCCAAGGGCACGTTGATGTAGTTCCAGCCGGCCTGCGGATGCAGCACGCGGTTGCGGCTCATCCAGGACTTGGGCGTGTACTGGCTGACATCGAACACCACCCAGCGCTCGGTATGGGCGATCAACGCGAAATGCCCGAGGTACGGGAAAAAGTACGGTTGCATGATGCCCAGCTTCACGCCGGCCCTCCCAGGCTGCGACGAACGTTGGCGGCCTGCTCCTGGGCGACGCGGACGATCTGGCCGATGCGCTGCGCGCCAGCCACGTCTATCGGTTGGCCGATCGGCAGCTGCAGCACCTTGGCGCACAGCGCCTCGGTCACCGGCAGGCGTTCGGCCGCCTGCGGGTAAAGCTCGTCATAGGGCGTACAGCGATGGATGCCGGGGTAGAAATAGCGCCGCGCCAACACGTTCTCCGCGCGCAGCACCGCCTGTAGCTCATCACGGCTGAGGCCGAAGCGTTCGCCATCGATTTCGCAGACCACATATTGGTAGTTGGTCGTGCTCACCGCCTGCGGTTCGATCAGACGCAAACCCGGCAAACCGGACAAAGCATCGCGGTAGGCGGCGAAAATGCCCCGGTTGCGCTCGAGGGTCTGGGCGAAATTATCCAGGCTGAGCAAGGCGATGGCCGCCTGCGCTTCGGACATGCGGCCATTGGCGGTGCGGCTGACGTGCACCTGGTGCCCGGCGCCGTAGCTGCTGCGGATATTGCGCAGGCGCGCGGCCAGTTCATCGTCGTTGGTGCACACGCAACCGCCTTCGGCGGCGCTCAACACCTTGGTGGCGTGGAAGGAAAACACTTCGAGGGCGCCGAAGTTGCCGACCGCCCTGCCCGGCACCGCGCAACCAAAGGCATGGGCCGAGTCATAGTAGAGCGGCACGCCTCGACGCTCGGCGAGCTGAAGTAGTCGGTCATGGGCGCAAACATCGCCCCACAGGTTGACCGCCAATATCGCGCTGACGTCGTTGTCTTCCAGCAACGCTTCCACCCGAACAGGGTCGAGCTGATGGGTCAAGGGATCGACGTCGCAGAACAGCGGCTCCAACCCCGCCCAGGTCAGCGACTGCGACGTGGCGATAAAGGAGAACGCCGGGGTGATCACCTTGCCGCGCAGGCCCAGGGCATCGGCGGCCATCAGCAGGCCGATGGTGGCATTGGTGACGCAAATGGCGTGGCGCACCCCAAGACGCTCCTGCAACACCTGCTCCAGTTGCTGGGTCAGTGGCCCCTGGTTGGTGTAGTACTGACGCTCGAAGATACCGCGCATGGCTGCTTCATAGGCGGACCATTCGGGGAAATACAGCTGGCCGACCGGCAGCGGCTGCTCGAACGCCGGCGTGGCGCCGAGGATGGCGAGTTCGACGGCGCTCATACGGCAACCCTCTGGCGCAGTTCGGCGGCATGGGCATGGAGAAAGCCCAGCATCTCGACTATGGCATGGATGTCCTGCTCGTCGACGAAATGGCCGCAAGGCAGCAGCACAAAGCGTTCGGCGAGCCGCTCGGTCACCGGCAGTGAGCCGCCGATGGTCGGGTAATCGGTGGGTTTCTGGTGCAGCGCCGGCGAATAATAGGCGCGGGCGAGAATGCGTTCGGCGTTGAGCAGGCTCAGGGTCTGTGCCCTGGGCAGCGGCCAATCGTCGAGCAGCTCGATCAGGATGTTCTTGAAACCGCTCCGCTCGCTTTCGTCGAACTCGACCAGGCGCACGCCCGGCAGGCCCGCCAGCTCCTGGCGATAAGCCAGGTAACGCTCGCGATTGCGTGCCACCTGGGCGTCCAGCCCATCCAGCCCGGCCAGGGCCATGGCCGCGTGCACCTCGTTGAGCTTGGCGTTCATGCCCAGCTCCTGGACGTTGTCCGGGGTGTAGAAACCGAAGCCGCGCATGCGCACCAGTTTGGCCGCCAACTCGGCGTCGTTAGTGGTGATGTAGCCGCCCTCGAAGCCATTGAGCAGTTTGCTCGCATGCAGGGAGAAGCACTCGGCCCGGCCGAAGCTGCCGACCTTGCGCCCGGCATAGGTTTCATAGACCGACTCGACGGCGTCGATAAATAGCGGAATACCGCTCTCCTCGGCCAGCGCTTCCAGCCCGACTGCATCGCAGCAGTTCATGATCGGATGCACGCCGAGAATCAACGCGGTCTGCTCGTTCAAATGCGGCCGCACCGTATCGGCGCTCAGCGCCAGGGTCTGCGGATCGACTTCGCAGAAACGCGGCACCAGATCGGCCCAGGCCGCCACATCGGCCATGCGCCTATAGGTCAGCGAGGGCATGACGATTTCCCGTCGCCCCGGTAGCGCCAGGCATTTGATCGCCAGCACCAGTGCCCAGAAGCCGCTGCAAAAGGTCACGCAATGGGCGGTCTGGTGGAACTCGGCCAGACGCCGTTCCAACTGCTGCACCAGCGGCCCGTTGTTGGTGAATTGGTGTGCCTCGTAGAAGGTGCGCGAATACTCCAGGAAACGCTCGAAGTCCGGTTGAACCAGGCTCGACGTCGAGCGCGGCAGGTCGAACAGCGGCTGGCCGCCGAACAGCGCCAGCTCATCGCAACTGGACTTGGCCGTCATGGGCGCGCGCGCTCGAGCAGCGCGTCATAGCGGTAGTGCGCCGTGTAGAAGCCCTTGGGCATGCGCTGGATATGCGCCTGCCAGCCGCAGTCGGCGGCCAGTTGGCAAAACTCCTCGGCGCTGCGCCAGATGCCGATTTTCGAGTCATGGTGCTTGAGCTCGGCGCTGTGGTCGCGGCCATCGGTGTAGAAATCCTGATGGCGTTCGAGGTCCGGCAGATTGCCGATAAACACCCGCTCGACCTGGCTGTAATCGCGGCACAGCCTGGTCAGCACCAAACGTGCGGTGGCCTCGGGGAAATACGGGAAGCTGCCGTAGCACAGCACCTTGGTGAAGCGCGCCGGGTCGGTCTCGGCGACTATGTATTCGCCAACGTCGGCCAGATCGAAACGACGCAGCGGCAGCTGCTCGAAATAGCGCTTGGCTACCTCGATCAGCACCTCGGAATAGTCCACGCCATAGACTTCGGCGCAGTCGTCGAAGAAGTAGCGCGACAGCGCGCCATTGCCGCAGGCCAGATCCAGCAGGCGGTCGTCGGGCTGGAAGGCCAGCGCGTCCTTGATGGTCGCGACTATCAGTTGAATCTGCTCTTCCGAAACCGGCTGGCCATTGACCGAACGCTTGATCTGCCCCCAGAAGTCGTCGGGAGCTAAGGTTTTCGGATATTCCTTGAAATCTGATTCCACGGGAGTTCACCCCTGACTGCTGCGATTAATTGACTGCCGTACTGCGCTTATCAACAGCGTAGGCCATTCGCCCGCCGATCCTGCCATGCCGTTACGCGCGTGCGATATAGAGAATGCTGCTCGGCTTCAGGCCCATCGCCGCGTATACCTCGGCGCCGAAGTAGTCGATGCCGTACTGGTCGACGCTGAAGCCGTTGTCCTCGATTTTGCGCACATAGTCATCGTGGGCGTATAGCCGCACGTGATCGTTCTGTCCATAAAGCCGCCAGCGCCCGGCTTCGTCGGTAACGCTGGGATCTTCGAGGGTGTGTTCGATGCCGACGATGATCGGCGCCATTAAAATGCCGCAACCGCCGTCACGGGTGATCCGGCGCAGCTCGCGAATCGCCTTGCCGTCGTCGGCCACGTGTTCGAGCACATGGCTGCAGATAAAGAAATCGTAAGTGCCGTCGGCGAACGGAATGTCCATCAGGTCGACCTGATAATCCACGCCCTTCATCGCCAGGTCGGCGGTGGCGTAGTCGAATAAGCGGCTGGCGCGGATCAGCCGCGACATCGCCTGTTCCGGGGCGAAATGCATGACCTTGGCGCCTTCGGCTAAACGGCCGGCGGCGACTTCCTGTTCCATCCAGTAAACATACAGGCGCTCGCGGTCGGAGGCGCCGCAACGCTTGCAGGTATAGCTGTCGTGGGCGGTCATTTCACCCTGGCCGTAATGCACGAAGCCATGTTGGCGGGCATTTTCCCGATAGAACTCGGGAATGGCGGCAAAGCTGGCATCCGCTTGTTTGCATACCGGGCAGGGATAAACCGCAGGTGCGGTGGCCGGCTGTTGCACCGCCGGTTTCGAGGGCTGCGGCTGTATCTGCTGTTCGAGAATGCCGAGCAGATTGTTGGCCACCAGGTGCTCGCTTTCGCCTTGCAGCGCCAGGGCCTGGCGAAACAGCTGCAAGGCGCTCGGCGTATCGCCGAGCTTGTGATGGATTACGGCCAAATCGTTGGCCAGCTCGGCATACAGGCCGACGCCCTGCCGGACCTGTTCGAGCAGCGCCAAAGCCGTGGCGAAATCGCCCGCGGCGAAGGCCTGGTAAGCCTGTTGCTTGATTGCTTGCAGATCGCTTGCCATGAAAGCCTCATGTGCGGATCACGTCGGACGCGCCAGGGAACCCACCCGACGACGACGGAAAAACGTCAATGATTTGGCCAAAGGCCGTACTGATGAGGGTAGCAGCAAGAAATCGGCCAACTCGGCGCGAGTGGTAAACGGGACGCGGAAGGCGCGAGGAGCGCCTTCCGGGGGAGGGTTTAGCAGGCTGTTAAAACTACCCGCTAACGCAACTGGTTGAA
>CBIHQF010000310.1:0-5331 GCA_966211665.1 uncultured Pseudomonas sp.
CACCCTTTCGAAGTTTTGATCATTGGCGGCGCCGCGTTGGGCGCTTTCCTGCAGGCCAACCCCGGCCATATGTTCATGCACGTGTTCAAGAAATCCTTGAGCATGTTCAGTTCCCGCTACACCCACGGCTACTACCTGGATGTGCTGAAGCTGATTTACGAGATCCTCAACAAAAGTCGCCGCGAAGGCATGATGGCCATCGAGAGCGATGTCGAGGAGCCGGCGGCCAGCCCGATTTTCAGCAAATACCCGGGAATTCTCAAAGACGAGCGGATGACCGCCTATATCTGCGATTACCTGCGCATCATGTCGTCGGGCAATATGGCTCCGCACGAGCTGGAAGCCTTGTTCGACATGGAAATAACCAGCCTCAAGGAAGAACTCGACCATCCCGCGCACGCCGTGGCGAAGGTCGCGGACGGCATGCCGGCCATGGGTATCGTCGCGGCCGTACTGGGTATCGTGATCACCATGTCGGTTCTCGCCGAGGCCGACAACGCGGAGATCGGCCAGAAAGTCGGCACCGCACTGGTCGGTACCTTCCTCGGTATTCTCGCGTCCTACGGCTTCTTCGGCCCGCTGTCGAACGCTCTGGAGCACGATGCCAAGGAAGAGTTGAACGTCTACGAGGCGATCAAGGCCGGCCTGGTGGCGTCGGCATCGGGCATGCCGCCGTCGCTGGCCGTCGAGTTCGCCCGCAAGGTTCTGTATCCGGCCCATCGCCCGAGTTTTATCGAGCTCGAGCAGGCGATGCGTGGGGGCTGACGGCTGAACCATGGAGAACAATCAGCCGATTATCGTCAAGCGGGTCAAGAAGGTCGACGGTGGCCATCACGGCGGCGCCTGGAAAATTGCCTTCGCCGACTTCGCCACGGCGATGATGGCATTCTTTCTGGTGATGTGGCTGATGTCCGTGGCCACGCCCGAACAGAAGAAGTTGATCTCCGGATACTTCAAAGACCCGATCGGTTTTTCCGAAAGCGCCAGCCCTTACGTCATCGATTTGGGCGGTTCGCCGACCCCGGCACCCGATCGCACGCTCAATCCCGAACCGCAAGAGCGGCAGGACAGCGGCCAGACCGATGTCGACCCTGAACAGGCCGAAAGCATCGCCGAAGAAGCGGAGCGCGAACGCCTCGAGTTGTTGCTCCAGGAATTGCAGAACAAGGTCGAAGAAAACCCGCAATTGCAGCGTTTCAAAGATCAGATCCTATTCGAAATCACCCAGGACGGTTTGCGCATCCAGATCACCGATGCCGAGAATCGGCCGATGTTCGATCTCGGCAGCGCGCGCTTGCAGCCGTACTTCGAAGACATCTTGCTGGCCATGGCCGATACCATCAAAGCGGTGCCGAACAAGATCAGCGTCAGCGGCCATACCGATGCCAAGCCTTTTGTCGGGCAGGGCGATTTCGGCAACTGGGAGCTGTCCGCCGACCGCGCCAACTCGGCCCGGCGCGCCCTGGTCGCCGGTGGCTACGACGAGGATCGGGTGGCCCGGGTAGTGGGTTATGCCTCCTCGGCGCTGTTCGATCGCGACGATCCGCTGAACCCGATCAACCGTCGGATCGATATAGTGGTGCTGACCAAGAAGGCCCAGCGCGAGATCGAAGGCGAGCAGGGCGCCGAACCAGCGCCGAGTGATGGTGAGTCGCCCGACTCGACATCAGCCGATGAGGCGTCAAGCGAGGGTGCAAGCAGCGCTCGACCGCTGGCTACGCCTGCTGCCGAGGCCGGCGATGAATCGACAGCGCAACCGGGGCGCTTGAATATCTTCGACGAAGGCGCCTTGCAGCTCGATGAGCAGCCCGATTAAGGCCTCTCGCCGTTTCAGTAATCCGGCTCCGGCAGGCTGGCCAGGATATGCCGGTAGCTGGCCATCCGTTGCGGATGCACGCGGCCTTCTTCGAGGGCCTTGAGCAGCGCGCAGCCGGGTTCGCGGTCGTGTTTGCAATCGCGGAAGCGGCACTGGCCGATCAGTTCGTGAAACTCGATAAAGCCCGCCTCGACATCGTCGCGGCTGACATGCACCAGGCCGAATTCGCGAATGCCCGGCGAGTCGATCAACTCGCCGCCGCCGGGAAAATGGAACAGCCGCGCCGTGGTGGTGGTGTGGGTGCCTTTGCCGGTCAGCTCGGAAAGCGCGCCGACCCGGGTATCGACGTCGGGCAGCAGGCTGTTGACCAGCGACGATTTGCCCACCCCGGACTGACCGACGAAGACGCTGACGTGCCCGTCCAGGCGTTTTTGCAGCTGCGTCATGCCGTCGCCGTCGTGAGCGGAGACTTCCAGCAGCGGGTAGCCGAGTTGGCGGTAGACGCCGAGCATGGCGTTCAGCGCCACAGCGTTCTGCTCGTCGAGCAGGTCGGTTTTGTTCAGCAGCAGCAGGGGGCGGATGCCGGCGTGTTCGGCGGCCACCAGGTAGCGATCGATCAGATTGGCGTGGGGTTCGGGCAGTGGGGCGAAGACGATGACGATCAGGTCGACGTTTGCCGCCACGGGCTTCAGTTGGCCGCGGGTGTCCGGGCGGCACAGCTCGGTGCTGCGCGGCAACTGCGCGACGATAACGCCTATGCCCTGATTGCCAGCGCGCCATACCACGCGGTCGCCGGTGACCATGGTCGGCAGGTTGGCGCGCAAGTGGCAGCGAAAGACCTGACCGGCCAGTTCGCCGTCCAGTGCCTCGACCTCGACCTGCACGCCGAAGTGGGCGATCACCAAGCCCACTTGTTCGGGGCCCAGGTCGCCGCCTTCGAGGGTCTGTACGGCTTGCGATTCGCGTTTGGCGGCGCGGGCGGCACGTTCGCCCTGGATCTTTTCGATACGCCAGTTTTGCCGGCGGTTGAGTTGGCGTTTGGCCATGGATATTCCGAGAGTTGAAGAGCGATGAAAGCGTTGCGAGTCTAGCACGCGCGACCTGGCGGGCATTGTCGATCGGCGGCGGTTAGACTTGCCGGACTTTGACGTGTCGAGGGCGTGCAGGTGAATGGAGCGCGACAATGGTTGAGCCGCTACCCGGCGTTATTGGCCTTGCTGGTGCAAGTGTTCGCATTACTGTTGGTCGCCGTTGCGGTCTATCTGCTGGTGCAGCTTTCCCCATGGCGCCCGAGTGCGCTGGTCGCCGGGCTGACGCAGGGGCTGTTGGCCGCGAGCCTGGGGCAATGGCTGGGGCTGTCGCGTTGGTGGTGGTGGCTGAATCTGGCCTTCGTGCCCGCCGTGCTCCTGCTGAATGGTGCGGCGCTGCCGTCCTGGGTGTTTCTGCTGGGCTTTGTCCTGCTGGTGTTGGTGAACTGGAACAGCTTTAGCGAACGCGTGCCGCTCTACCTGACCGGGACCAACAGTCGTCGGCAGCTGGCCGCGTTGCTCGCTCGGCAGCCCGCCGGTTTCCGATTCGTCGACCTCGGCTGTGGGCCGGCCGGCGCTTTATCGCGGCTGGCGCGCCAGTTTCCGCAAGGGCGCTTCGTCGGCGTCGAAACCGCGCCCTTGCCATTCGTCATCGCCTGGCTGCGCTGTTGGCGGCAAGCCAATTGCGAGATTCGCTATGAGAATCTCTGGCGCTGCGATTTGTCGGGGTTCGATCTGGCCTATTGCTTTCTCTCGCCGGCACCCATGGCCGCGCTTTGGGAAAAAGCCAGGGCGCAGTTGCCGGCTGGCGCCCAACTGATCAGCAATACCTTCGAGATTCCGGGCGTGCCGGCCGACGAGCAGATCGAACTGCATGACTGGCGACGCTCGCGGTTGTTGGTATGGCATATGCCCGGCTGATTTATTCGTAAACAGACCGTTGAAAAACTACCTACGTTGCCGATACGGCGTTAAAAACAGGCTCGGAATGCTCATTTACAGCCCGTAAACTGCGCTTCCTCACCTGTTTTTGCCTTGTCTCGGCTGCCTCGCCTACATTTTTCAACGGCCTGTTAGACTTGTCGCCTAAGCCAAGGAGCACACCATGCAGAACCCGCTGAACCTTATCTGGATCGACCTGGAAATGACCGGGCTGGAGCCGGACAGAGACGTGATCATCGAGATGGCGACCATCGTCACCGATAGCGAGCTCAATGTGCTCGCCGAGGGGCCGGTGATCGCCGTGCACCAGAGCGATGAGCTGCTCGCCGGCATGGATGAGTGGAATACCCGCACCCATGGCCAGAGCGGCCTGACTCAGCGTGTGCGCGAAAGCAAGATCGGCTCGGCAGAGGCCGAGGCGATGACCATCGCGTTCCTGGAGCAATGGGTACCCCAGGGCAAATCACCGATTTGCGGCAACAGCATCGGTCAGGATCGGCGCTTCCTTTATCGCTATATGCCGACGCTGGAAGCTTATTTCCATTACCGCTATCTGGATGTCTCGACCCTGAAGATTCTCGCCGAACGCTGGGCGCCGCAGATCAAGGACGGCTTCGTGAAAAAAGCCAGCCACCAGGCGCTGGACGATATCCGCGAATCCATTGCCGAGCTCAAGTACTACCGCGAGCACCTGCTTAAGGTTTGAGGTGCGGCAAAAAAACGTAGCCCATATACGGATGCAATCCGGGGGCGATGCTTGGTGCGAAATAGCTCCCGGATTGCGTCCGGGCTACGAAACTATGTCTCCCCCGGATTTCATCCGGGCTACAAGGTTGCGTAGGTTGGCGCTGAGCTTGCGAAGCCCAACGGGGACTACCACTTCGCTGTGTTGGGCTTCGCGGAGCTCAGCCCAACCTAGCGGTCAACCAGGCTTGGGGCTTCGATGTTGAGCCAGCGCCCACTGCACATGCTCGCGCACCAGCTCGGACGGATGCTCGCGGCGCGCCTCCAGCGCTTCCAGTACGGGAATGCTGGAGGGGGCGTTGCCCAGACCGACCGCCAGGTTGCGCAGCCAGCGCTCGTAGCCGGCGCGGCGTAGCGGGGAACCTTCGGTGCGGCTGAGAAATTCCTCTTCGCTCCAACGGAACAGCTCGGCCAGCTCGGCATTGTCGAGCTGGTGGCGCGGCTGGAAGTCGCCCTGTTCGGTCGGGCGGGCGAAGCGGTTCCACGGGCAGACCATCTGGCAGTCGTCGCAGCCGAATACCCGGTTGCCGATGGGCGCGCGCAGCTCGACGGGAATAGAGCCTTTCAGCTCGATGGTCAGGTAGGAAATGCAGCGCCGCGCATCCAGCACATAGGGCCCGACGAAGGCAGCGGTCGGGCAGATATCCATGCAGGCCGTGCAGCGCCCGCAATGTTCCGTGGTATGTGGCGGGTCCACCGGCAGGGGCAGGTCGACGAACAGCTCGCCGAGAAAGAAATAGCTGCCGGCCTTGCGATTGAGCACCAGGGTGTTCTTGCCGATCCAGCCGAGGCCGGCCTGTT
>CBIHQF010000311.1:0-5322 GCA_966211665.1 uncultured Pseudomonas sp.
TGCTGACTCGTAGCTCTTCCTGCGCCAGCATGGCCTCGTTGACGTCGATCGAGATGCCCACGTGACCGGCGTAGCGTCCGTCCGCGGTAAACCAGGGGGCACCATGGGATTCCACCCAGTGCCATTGCCCATCTTTGCCGATGAAGCGGGCGCGGCATTGGGTGTGCCCTCGGCGTACCGCGCCCCTGAACGCCTGACCGGAGGTTGGATTATCCTCGGGGTGCATGAGTGAGAGCCAACCCAAGCCGAGCAGCTTATCCTCCGACAATGGCGTCAGATCCCGGTGGCGCTGGTTCATGTAGACGGCGTAGCCGTTCGGATCGAGCTGCCAGATGAGGGCGGGGGAGGCTTCCGCTAGTGCGCGGAAGCGCGCCTCGCTTTCCGCCAATGCCTCCTGGGTGCGTATGCGTTCGGTGAGATCGACGGTCGCCGCGAGCACCGAACTGTGATCGTTAGGCGTGCCTTCCAGCCGGGTGACGATGCTGTTGGCGAATACGATGTCGCCGTTCGCTCGGACATAACGCTTGTCGAGCGACACCGAGCCTCCCGCCTCCAGCAGTTGTCCGACTGCCTGTAGCGACCTTTCCAGATCCTCCGGATGGGTCACATCCTGGATGCCCAGCTCCAGCAGTGCCTCGGACGAGCGTCCCAGCATGTGGCAGAGCTCGGCGTTGACCCGCTGGAAACGTCCCTGCGCGCTAATGACCGACAAACCTACTTGCGCTTGCGCAAAGATCGCCGACAGGCGCTGCTCGCTGTCGCGCAAGGCGTGCTCCGCCTCCATGCGTTCCGTGGTATCGATGAACAAGGCAAGCGCGCCGCCCGGCTCGCCGCTCTCGTCGAGTACCGGGGCGTAGTTGATGCTGAGCCAGGAGCGCTTGTCGGTGCCGTTGTGGCGCAGGGTGAACTCCCTGCTCGGCCGCGTGAACGACCGGCCATGCTCTCTCACGCTACGCATGTCGTCCTTGAAGTCGCGATGGTCTGGCCAGGCCTCTTCCAGTTTGCTGCCGAGCAGGTGGGGATGCAGGGTTTCGGAAAAGGCGGCGCAGGCATCGTTATACAAAACCACGCCGTCCTCGCCCCAGGCCAGGAGGGCGGGCATGGGCAAACGCAGCAGGATGTCGATCGTGCGCTTGAAGCCTTCAGGCCAGGCCTCGATCGGTCCGAGGGGGGTTGCCGACCAATCGGTGGAGCGGATGCGCTGGCCCATTTCGCCGTACGAGGGCCAAAGCGTGGAGCGAGGTCTGGTCATCCGTGCGCGGCCCTCACGCCAGGACGACGGCCCGCGATAGAAGCCGCAATGGCTTGATGGTTCTCGGCAATCTCATTAGTGCCGAGCTGGCGCTTGAGGGTGAACTTCATGTGGCTGCATCCTGTTCCCTGTCCAATAGACGGGGCGCAGGTAAAAAGATTCGATCTCCTTACGGGATGCGTGCAGTCACTGGATCAGGCCGGTCGGCTGCACGCTTTCGACATACTCGCCAACCGGTCGAACTTGTGCCGCCCGCGCCTCTCTGAACGCTATATCCCTTGGGCAATGGAGAAAGGAGAACGCAGATGAAGAAGACAGCTTCGGCTCACTGGCAAGGCGGCATCAAGGACGGCGGCGGCACGCTATCGACCCAGAGCGGCGCCCTGTCGAACGTGCCCTACGGCTTCAATACGCGCTTCGAGGACCAGCCCGGCAGCAACCCCGAAGAGCTGCTCGGCGCGGCCCATGCGGGCTGTTTTTCCATGGCGCTGTCCAAGGAGTTGGGCGATGCCGGGATGACCGCGCAAAGCATCGACACCCAGGCCGAAGTCACCCTCGACAAGGTGGCGGGCGGCTTCGCCATCACCGCCATCCACCTGTCGCTCAAGGCGACAGTGCCGAATGCCGACCGCGAGGTGTTCGAGCAAGCCGTGGAGGCGGCGAAAAACGGCTGCCCGCTGTCCAAGGTGCTGAATGCCGAAATCACCCTGGACGCCAGCCTTGATACTTGAGCGCCGCGCAGGTAGCAGCAAGTGCCACGGCCCGTAGGAGGCCCGACCTCGGGGCGAGCTTTGCTTTTTTCCCGGACAGCTCTACGGGCTGCATCGCCACGGCCACGGGGATCTGGGAAATGCCGCAAGCCCGTCGGGAACGGGCGCGGCCTCCTACAGGGCGAAGGCGCCTAGCTCGGACAACCGCACGACAGACTCCTTAAAAAGTCCCGCAACGGGGCACCTTGGCCTGCGCCAGGACGTTGCGTTGCTCGTCGTACAGCCAGCCCTGGGCCTTCATCGCCAGCGGACGGACCTCCAGGCGATAGCGCCGGCCGGGGGCGAAGTCGTCATAGCGTACACGGATCTCGCAGGTGATCTGTCGTGGTTCGGTGCTGCCATCCAGGCCGCTGTTGCCGTTGGTCTCGAATTGAAAGCGCGCCTGCAATTCATGGGCGCCGCCCGGCACCTGGAAGTAGCGGCCATCGTTCAGACGCTGGCCGTCGAGCCGGTCGGCCATCAACAGTTCGCCGGGAGTGGCGTACAGCTCGACCCAGGCCTGGTTCGGGTCGCGCGGCGGCACGGATGAGGCGCAGGCGCTGAGGATCGACAGGCCAACGAGCAGGAGGAAATAACGCATGGTGCTCTCCGAAGGGATGCGATGGGATTAGCCTACGCCGATGGAGTACAGTCGGCAGCTGTTACGAGTTAGGAAAAATCGGCGATGCCGCGAAGGTTTTTTTATTCGAAGTTCCACTGGCGGCAATCTGTCACCGACTTTACCCGCTGGCGCTGGGTTCCGTTGCTGGCGCTGTTCTGGCTGCTCGGCGCATGCAGCACCCTGGATTACTACGGCCACCTGGCCAAGGGGCAATGGCAGGTGTTGCACGCGCGCCAACCGATTGCCCCGATGCTTGAAGACCCGGCCGTCGATGCCGGGCTGCGTCAACGTCTGGCCCTGGCCCTGGAGGCGCGGCGCTTCGCCAGCGCCGAATTGGCGCTGCCGGATAACCGCAGTTACCGCCTGTATGCCGATATCCAGCGACCCTACGTGGTATGGAATCTGTTCGTCACCCCGGAGTTGTCGCTGACCCCCGAGCTGCACTGCTTCCCGATCGCCGGCTGCGTGGCCTATCGCGGCTTCTACAGCCAAAGCCGCGCCCGCGGTGCGGCGGCGCTGTACAAGCTGCAAGGGTTCGATACCTACCTGGGCGGCGTCGAGGCCTATTCCACCCTCGGCTGGTTCGACGACCCTATCCTCAACACCATGCTGCGCTGGAGCGACGAACGCCTGGTGGCGGTGATCTTCCACGAGCTGGCGCACCAACAGCTGTACGTCGCCAACGACACCGCGTTCAACGAATCCTTCGCCACCTTCGTCGAGCGTGAAGGCCTGCGCCAATGGCGCGCCGCCCGTGGCCTGGCCCCGGCCGACCCGCAGGGCGAGCGCCAGCGCGAACAATTTATCGCCCTGGTGCTGGCGAGCCGCGAGCGCCTGGCGCAGCTGTATGCCAGCAGCTTGCCGGAAGAACGGAAGCGCGCCGGTAAAGAAGCCGAGTTCGAGCGCCTGCGCGCCGAATACCGCGCCCTGCGAGAGCGCGAGTGGGGCGGCGTCGGCCGCTACGACGTCTGGATAAACGCGCCGCTGAACAATGCCAAGTTGCTGCCGTTCGGCCTCTACGACCGCTGGGTGGATGCCTTTGCCCGGCTGTTCGAGCAGGCCGAAGGCGACTGGCCGCGCTTCTACCGGCGCGTCGCAATACTTGGCAAACTAGCCGCCGCCGAGCGCGAGCAAGCGCTGCAATGCTTATTGCAGCAAAGCCCCGCTGCGCGCGGGCCGATACCTGCCGATTCCCTACCAACAAAGGCGCACTGCAATGAATAGATGGCCCCTGGCGTTACTGCTCGGTTTGCTTACGGGTCCCGCCGTCGCCGCGCCCAAACCCTGCGAAGAACTGCGCGCGGAAATCGAAGTGAAAATCCAGGCCGCCGGCGTCGCCAGCTACACCCTGGAAATCGTCCCCAACGATGAAGCCCAGGACCCGAATATGGTGGTCGGTAGCTGCGATAGCGGCAGCAAGAAGATCATCTATCAGCGCAACGATTGAACCGCTGCGACTCCGCTAGAAGCGATCGCGGCGCCTTGCTAGCGCCGCGACACGAGTCATTTGTCGCTCCCACCAGCCTTGATATTGAACCGACACATGATGATAGTCACAACACTAGCGCAGAAAAGCCCGATGCAACTCAGCCAGGGTGGAAAAGTGATAGCGCGGTGCCTCGGCCCGCAGCTCCTCGGCACTGCCGAAACCATAACACACCGCCGCCGCGTCCAGACCGTTGCGTCGCGCGCCGATCAGGTCGTGTTTGCGGTCGCCGATCATCAAGGCACTGTCCGCCGCGAAGCCTTCCCGCTCGAGCAGATGGGCGATCAGCTCGACCTTGTCGGTGCGCGTGCCGTCCAGCTCGCTGCCGTAGATCAGCTTGAAATGCCGGCCGAAATCGAAATGCCGGGCGATCTCGGTGGCGAACACCGCCGGCTTGCTGGTGGCGATATACAGCGTGCGATTCTGCGCGAGCAGCAACTCCAGCAGCTCGCCAACCCCGTCGAACAGCCGATTCTCATACAGCCCGACCTCGCGAAACCGCGCGCGGTAGTGATGCACCGCCTGCCAGGCCGTGGCCTCGTCGAAGCCATAGGTCTGCATGAAACACTGCAACAGCGGCGGCCCGATGAAATGCTCCAACGCCTGTAGATCGGGCTCGTCGATACCCAACTGCGCAAGGGCATGCTGCACCGAGCGGGTGATGCCTTCACGCGGGTCGGTCAGGGTGCCGTCGAGGTCGAAGAGAATGTTCTGGTAGTGCATGGGCAGTAGCCTGGGTTCTGCGGGGGGTGAAGGAAAGCCGATAGCATAGCGATTGGCCAAGGTGACTGCTCCATGCGCTATGGGCATATAAGCCTGGCGTACAGCCGCAGCAGATAATCCTCACAATCGTGAGGATTATGGGTGGGCGGCGCTATATCGTCTATAAATCCTCATGGTCATGAGGATTTATTTGCCTAAACAGGTTTTACCTGCCAAATTCCTCACGATCATGAGGACTTATCATGCAAACCACCCTCAAGAATGCTGCTGAGCTGGGCGCCCTTGTCAGGCTTGCCCGCAAGGCTCAGAACATCCGCCAGGACGACGCCGCCGGTAGCCTCGGCGTTAGTGAAAACTTCCTCGGCAAGGTCGAGCGCGGTAGCGCAAGCGTGCAGTGGGGCAAACTGTTCCAAGTGCTCGACGGTCTGGGCCTGCATCTGATCGTCGACCTTCCCGATGAAGTCGAATCGCTGCCAGGTGAGCGCGACGC
>CBIHQF010000312.1:0-5321 GCA_966211665.1 uncultured Pseudomonas sp.
TCGCCCAGGCCAACTCCGAGCACTGCCGGCACAAGATCTTCAATGCCAGTTGGGATATCGATGGTGAAAGCCAGGAAAAATCCCTGTTCGGCATGATCAAGAACACCTACCAGCTCAATAGCGAGGGCGTGCTGTCCGCTTATAAGGACAACGCCGCGGTGATCGTCGGCCATGACGCCGGGCGCTTCTACCCGAGCGCCGAAACCCGTCAGTACGGCGCGACCCGGGAGCCGGTGCATATCCTGATGAAGGTGGAAACCCACAACCACCCGACCGCCATCGCGCCGTTCCCCGGCGCATCCACCGGTTCCGGCGGCGAGATTCGCGATGAAGGCGCGACCGGACGTGGCGCCAAGCCCAAAGCGGGGCTGACCGGTTTCACCGTCTCCAACCTGCAGATCCCCGGTTTCGAACAACCCTGGGAAGTGCCCTACGGCAAGCCCGAGCGCATCGTCACCGCGCTGGACATCATGATCGAAGGCCCGCTCGGCGGCGCCGCGTTCAACAACGAATTCGGCCGTCCGGCCTTGACCGGCTACTTCCGTACCTTCGAGCAGGCGATCCAGACCCCGCGCGGCGAAGAGGTGCGCGGCTATCACAAGCCGATCATGCTCGCCGGCGGCATGGGTAATATCCGTGCCGAGCATGTGCAGAAAGGCGAGATCACCATCGGCTCCAAGCTGATCGTGCTCGGCGGCCCGGCCATGCTGATCGGCCTGGGCGGCGGCGCGGCCTCCTCGATGGCCACCGGCGCCAGCTCGGCCGACCTGGATTTCGCCTCGGTACAGCGCGAAAACCCGGAAATGGAGCGCCGTTGCCAGGAGGTCATCGACCGTTGCTGGCAATTGGGCGACAAGAACCCGATCAGCTTTATTCACGACGTCGGCGCCGGCGGTCTGTCCAACGCCTTCCCGGAGCTGGTCAACGACGGTGGCCGTGGTGGGCGTTTCGAGCTGCGCAACGTGCCGAACGACGAGCCGGGCATGGCGCCGCACGAAATCTGGAGCAATGAATCCCAGGAACGTTACGTGCTGGCCGTCGACGCCGCCGACTTCGAGCGTTTCAAGGCGATCTGCGAGCGCGAGCGCTGCCCGTTCGCGGTGGTCGGCGAGGCCACCGAAGAAGCCCATCTGACCGTGACCGATAGTCACTTCGGCAACAATGCCGTGGACATGCCGCTCAACGTGCTGCTCGGCAAGGCGCCGCGCATGCACCGTTCGGCCAGTCGCGAAGCCGAGCTGGGCGACGATTTCGACGCCGGAAGCCTGGCCCTCGACGAAGCCGTTACTCGCGTGTTGCATCACCCGGCCGTGGCCAGCAAGAGCTTTTTGATCACCATCGGCGACCGCACCATCACCGGTCTGGTCGCCCGCGACCAGATGGTCGGACCTTGGCAGGTGCCGGTGGCCGATTGCGCGGTCACCGCCACCAGCTTCGACGTCTACACCGGCGAAGCCATGGCCATGGGCGAACGCACGCCGCTGGCGCTGCTGGATGCCGCGGCTTCCGGGCGCATGGCGATCGGCGAAACCCTGACCAACCTGGCCGCCTCGCGGATCGACAAGATTTCCGATATCAAACTCTCCGCCAACTGGATGGCCGCAGCCGGCCACCCGGGCGAAGACGCACGCCTGTACGAGACGGTCCAGGCCGTCGGCATGCAGCTGTGCCCGGAACTGGGCATCTGCATCCCGGTGGGCAAGGACTCGATGTCGATGAAGACCCGTTGGCAGGAGGAGGGCGCGGAGAAGAGCGTCACCTCGCCGCTGTCGTTGATCGTCACCGGCTTCGCTCCGGTCAGCGATATCCGCAAGACCCTGACCCCGCAACTGCGCATGGACAAGGGCGAAACCGATCTGATCCTGATCGACCTGGGCCGTGGGCAGAACCGCATGGGTGCGTCGATTCTCGCCCAGGTTTACGGCAAGCTCGGCAGCCAGGCGCCGGATGTCGACGACGCCGAAGACCTCAAAGCGTTCTTCGCGGTGATCCAGGGGCTGAATGCCGACGGTCGCCTGCTGGCCTATCACGACCGCTCCGACGGCGGCCTGCTGACCACCGTGCTGGAAATGGCTTTCGCCGGTCATTGCGGCCTCAACCTGGCGCTCGATTCGCTGGCTGAGAGCCGCGAAGAACTGGCCGCGGTGCTGTTCAACGAAGAATTGGGTGCGGTGATCCAGGTGCACCAGGATGCCACCGCCGAAGTGCTGTCGCAGTTCAGTGCGGCCGGCCTCGATTGCGTAGCGGTGATCGGCCAGCCGGTGAACAACGATGAAGTGACGATCCGTTTCAACGATCAGCCGGTGTTCGCCGGCCAGCGTCGTCTGCTGCAGCGCGAATGGGCGCAGACCAGCTACCGGATCCAGCGCCTGCGCGATAACGAGCGCTGCGCCGATCAGGAATTCGATGCGCTGCTCGAAGAGGACAATCCGGGCTTGCATGCAACCCTGGGTTTCGATGTGAATCAGGACATCGCCGCGCCCTACATCCGCAAGGGCGTCCGTCCGCAAATCGCGGTGCTGCGCGAGCAGGGCGTCAATGGTCAGGTGGAGATGGCCGCGGCCTTCGACCGTGCCGGCTTCGCCGCGGTCGACGTGCATATGAGCGATATCCTCAGCGGACGCGTCAGCCTCGACGAATTCAAAGGTTTGGTCGCCTGCGGCGGCTTCTCCTACGGCGACGTGCTCGGTGCCGGCGAAGGCTGGGCCAAGTCGATTCTGTTCAACGGCCGTGCCCGCGATGGCTTCCAGGCCTTCTTCGAGCGCAAGGACAGCTTCGCCCTGGGTGTGTGCAACGGTTGCCAGATGATGAGCAACCTGCACGAGCTGATTCCCGGCAGCGATTTCTGGCCGCACTTCGTGCGCAACCGCTCCGAGCAGTTCGAAGCCCGCGTGGCCATGGTGCAGATTCAGGAGTCGGCGTCGATCTTCCTGCAAGGCATGGCCGGTTCGCGCATGCCGATCGCCATCGCCCACGGCGAAGGCCATGCCGAGTTCGAGAGCGAGGAAGCCTTGCTCGAGGCCGATCTGTCCGGCTGCGTGGCTATGCGCTTTATCGACAACCACGGCAAGGTCACTGAAAACTACCCGGCCAACCCCAACGGTTCACCGCGTGGGATCACCGGCCTGACCAGCCGCGACGGCCGCGTGACCATCATGATGCCGCACCCGGAGCGGGTGTTCCGCGCCGTGCAGAACTCCTGGAGGCCGGACGACTGGCAGGAAGACGCCGGCTGGATGCGCATGTTCCGCAACGCCCGGGTGTGGGTGGATTAACCGCCGAGTCGCGGCAACAACCCTGTAGTAGGGTGGACATGGCGAAGCCTTGTCCATCGCTGCGGTCTTAATGGCGGATAAGCCTTCGGCATGTCCGCCCTACTTGCTGCCCATCTTTCCGCTTGACCGATCCCGCATAAGAACAGAGGGCGCGCTATGCCGTTTGGCGGCGTTTCTGCCCTTTCGCCTGCCCGTTCGAAACTTCAACGATCCATAGCCGGTCTTTGCTGCTTAACTATTGAGTAGCGGTGCGAGTTCAGGTTTGAACGAGGGTCGAATGCTCAAGCTGTGACCATCACCACGGTCTATGGTGGGGGCAAAGTGCCATTATGTTGTGGCATGATTGTTCGACTGTTAGTGGTCATCCCTGTCTGCGGAGATATTGATGTACAAGCTGTGTTTCTATGTTCCAGAGGCTCATCTGGATGAAGTCAAGAAAGCCATCTTCACCGCCGGTGGCGGACGTGTCGGCGCATATGACAGTTGCTGTTGGCAGGTGCTGGGGCAGGGGCAGTTCCGTCCGCTGGAGGGCAGTCAGGCGTTTATCGGCCAAATGGGCAGGGTCGAGCAGGTTGCCGAGTGGAAGGTCGAGTTGGTGGTCGCCGACGAGTTGATCCACGATGCCGTCAAGGCATTGAAAAGCAGTCATCCTTACGAAACGCCGGCTTTCCAAGTGTGGCGTTTATCGGATATGCAGTTTTAGGGAAAAAGCTTCAAGCGATAAGCCATAAGCTGAAATAAGAGCGAGGTCTGGGCGCCGCCCAGGCCGCTTCGCTCGCTGCTACCTCAGGGCCTGATTTCGATCAGCGTCCCGTCCTCGACCAGGCTCCAGACCTCGCGCATATCGATATTTCGCATGGCGATGCAGCCTTCGGTCCAGTCCAGGGTATGAAAAAACCACTCGGGGTATTCCTCATCCAGGGGCGTGCCGTGAATCATGATCATGCTGCCGGGTTTCAACCCTTTGTTGCGGGCATTGGCCTGGTCGCGGGCGTTGGGGTAGGAGATATGCAGCGATAGCTGGTACTTCTCGCTGGCCTTGCGCCAATCGATCCAATAGAAACCTTCCGGGGTACGCAGATCGCCCTCGTTCTGCTTGGCGCCGACCGGTTGCTTACCCAGGGAAATACGATAGGACTTGAGGGGTTCGCCACGGCTCATCAGGTGCAGTTTGCGCTCGGATTTGACCACCAGCACTTTGTCTATCTGTTTGCCGTTCGGCGCCGGGGTGGCGTAAGCGCTGAAGGCAAAGGCAAGGCAGCATACGGCGCAAAGCAAGGCGAAAAACCAGCGCATCGTCATTCTCATCGATCAAAAAGCGTTCTTGTAATGCGCGCGCAAGGCTTCCAGCGGTTCGTTACGCACCGGGTAGTCGTGCTGCAGGCGGTCGGCGAAGAAGCATTCTAAGGTGCGTCCGATGGTCGGGAAAGCCAGCTCCGACCAAGGAATCTCGGATTCATGGAACAGTTGCACTTCCAGGCTCTCTTCGCCGACGGCGAACTGCAGATCGACCAGCTCGGCGCGAAAGAACATATACACCTGGTTGATATGCGGCAGGTCGAACAAGGTGTAGAGATGCAAGTCGCGTACCCGCGCGCAGGCTTCCTCCTCGGTCTCGCGGGCGGCGGCCTGTTCCAGGGTTTCGCCGTTCTCCATAAAGCCGGCCGGCAACGTCCAGTAGCCACGTCTGGGTTCGATCGCGCGGCGGCACAGCAGCACCTGTTCGCCCCAAATCGGCAGGCAACCGGCGACTATCCGTGGGTTCTGGTAGTGGATGGTGTGGCAATGCCCACAGACATGCCGCAGGCGATTATCGCCCTGGGGGATGGCTTGGCTGACGGGGCTGCCGCATTGGCTACAGAACTTCATAACGGGGTCTCTCGATTCACGGCTTTATCTTGGCTCGGCTACGGCTTCGCCGGCAAGCGGCTCGCACGTCGGAAACGAGCGCTCGGCGAGTGTCTTTGCCCGTGTGGGGGCTTGGGCCATACGCCGCTTTCGTGCAATCATCGGCCCTAGGGTCTGTTGCCGTTTCAGCGCAAGCCG
>CBIHQF010000313.1:0-5321 GCA_966211665.1 uncultured Pseudomonas sp.
CACAATAGGAACTCCCGATGCACGCCCTATCCCGCCTAGCCCCCGAAGTACGCCAATACCTGCTGGTAACCGGCAACTACTGGGCCTTCACTCTGACCGACGGCGCGCTACGCATGTTGGTGGTGCTGCATTTCCACGACCTGGGCTATAGCCCGCTGCAAATCGCCATGTTGTTTCTGTTCTACGAAATCTTCGGCGTGATCACCAACCTGCTCGGCGGTTATCTGGGCGCACGACTCGGCTTGAACCGCACCATGAATATCGGCCTGGGCCTGCAAGTCGCGGCGCTGCTGATGCTCACGGTGCCGACCGCCTGGTTGACGATCCCCTGGGTGATGGGCGCGCAAGCGCTGTCGGGCATCGCCAAAGACCTGAACAAGATGAGTGCCAAAAGCTCGATCAAGCTGCTGGTGCCGGACAGTCAGCAAGGCACGCTATATAAATGGGTGGCACTGCTCACCGGGTCGAAAAATGCGCTCAAGGGTGTGGGCTTCTTTATCGGCGGCGCCCTCCTCGTCCTGCTTGGTTTTGCCGGCGCGGTGCTGGCCATGGCAGCCGTATTGGCGGCGATCTGGTTGGCCAGCCTGTTCCTGTTGAAAAAGGATCTTGGCAAGGCCAAGGCCAAGCCGAAATTTCGCGACATTCTGTCAAAAAGCCGGGCGATCAATATCCTCTCGGCCGCCCGCTTGTTCTTATTCGGTGCTCGCGATATCTGGTTTGTGGTGGCGCTGCCGGTCTATCTATCCAGCGTGTTTGGCTGGGATTTCTGGCTGGTCGGCGGCTTTCTCGCCGCCTGGGTGATCGGCTACGGCATCGTCCAGTCCTTCGCTCCGACCATCACGGGTAAGGCCAGCAGCCGGGTGCCGGATGGCCGCGCCGCCTTTGCCTGGGCCGCCGGGCTGGCCGGGCTGCCGGCAGCCATAGCGTTGGGGCTCGGCACCGAGCTATCGGCACATTGGGTGCTGCTCGGCGGGTTGATGGTATTCGGCGCGCTGTTCGCGGTGAACTCCTCGCTGCACAGCTACCTGATCGTCAGCTACGCCAAGGAGGATGGGGTGTCCCTGGATGTGGGTTTTTACTACATGTCCAACGCCCTTGGCCGCTTACTCGGCACCCTGCTTTCCGGCTGGATTTACCAGGCTTACGGACTGCAAGCCTGCCTATGGATTTCCTCGGCCTTTGTGTTGCTGGCGGCGCTGATTTCCATTGGTCTACCCAAACATGCCACGGCGACGCCTGCGGCCTGATTAGCTACAGCCCGGTAGACACCCTGCCCCAGGCCCCGGATAGACAGGTGCGAAACCGCCGCCGGGGGTGCGGAAGTTGGTGGTCTGGCCCTGGTACAAACGCGCGGCAACCCATTGCACCTCGCCGTCGTAGACGTAGTCGCGCAGGTCGAATTTCAAGGCTGGGGTATCGCTGGCCATCACCCGCTGCCCCGGCAACACCAACGCCTGGGCCACGTAATCGCCGGCCAGTATCTCCTGCCAGACACGCTGGGTGAGCTTGTCGCCACGGTACGCGGCGCGGCTGCCATAACCGGCGCACGGCTTGAAGAACAGCCGTTTGCGCTCGCGCCACAGGCGCTCGGCATTCTCAGCTATCACCACTTCGGTATGCGGAATGGCCGTCAGCAGCAACGCCTGCACATCCTCGGATACGCCGAGCGCCTGCAACTGCGCGGTATCGCTGAGCAGCGCCAGGTTACGCTTGTCGGCATAAAGGGCATGGGCCTGCGGGTGCGGCGTCAGCAATGTCGCCTGCTCCATATAGGCCTGACGCAGGCTGGCGTTGGCGGGCTCTTCGAGAGCGAAATCGGTCAGACGGTTGTACACCAGGTCGATGGCCAGCTCGCCATGCCAGAGCACGCCGTCGCGCAGCGTCAGCTCGCCGGGGTCGGCGATCACCGCCTGCAAACCATGGCGTTGGAACAATTGCTGGAACAGCAAAAATTCCGGGTACAGGTATTGCTGCTGCGGCGCCTCGTCGACGATGGCGATGCTGCGCAGCGGCCGCTTATGCCCCGCCAATGTCCACTCCTGGCGGAACATGGCGATGATCCCGGCCTCCAGAGTTTCGGCGCGTATGGCAGGCGGCAGCAACTGTTCGATTTCCGGACAACAGGCCCGCTGCGCCCGCGCCAACACCGCGTTGAGCATCGCCCCGCCGGCATTGCTGTTGATCTCGATCAGGCCGAAAGCGCCCTCGGTGACATGGAAGTCGTAACCGAAAAACACCCCTTTGGCGCCGCCCGGATCCTGCCGGGCAACCGCCGGCGAGCGGGCCAGCACCAGCTCGCGATAGGCCGGCAAGGCGACCACCGAATCTATTGCGCGCACCACCGCGGCCATCCGCTGCAGATGCGCCGGGGCTATGAATACCGGATGCGCGGCGAACAGATAGGGGCAACGCTGCTGGACCAGCTCGAACAGGCCGGGCTGACCGAGGGACGACTCCAGCGCATCACGTAGCGCCGCGGTGTCCAGGCTGACGCAGAAGCAGCGACTATTCAGCGTTTCGATGGAAACGCCGGCCAAGGCTGCGGCGGCCTGTGAGCTCGAGAGGAAATCCGCATCCTGGTCCAACGGGGGTGCAACGAGTTTGCTCATATCGATTTCCGCTTGGCGTCGAGCTGCTATCGGTAACCCACCCGCACGCTCGCTTGATGGTGGATAGCGCCTGTTTGTAGCAGTCGCGACCGCTATTGACCATATGCAGTAGCTGCAACATCACCGGTATCTCGATCTGACAACGCTGCTCGGAATGGCATACCAGCCCTTTATCCGACCGATGAAACTCATCTCGCACCGCGCTCTCGTAGCTCATGTGAGCATCGATACGTGCAGATGGCACGTTCAAAGGGCTTTGCTTGGCAAAAGCAGCATTTTTCTAGCAGGAAGCAGCATTCATGAGCGATAAGACAGCTGGCGCACTACTCCTCTTGAGACCCGCACCTCGTTGTATCTGCCGCGGACGTAAACCCGCATGCGCCAGGTAACCGGGCAATGGGATTGCGTGGTGATCGGCGCCGGTCCCGCCGGGCTGACAGCGGCGCTTTATCTGGCCCGCTTCCACCGCGACGTATTGGTTCTGGATACAGGCGCGAGCCGGGCCGGGTTGATCCCCCTTTCACGCAACTACCCGGGCTTTCCCCCGGGCGTTTCCGGCCGGGATTTGCTGGCGCGCCTACGCACGCAGGCGGTGACCCATGGGGCGGTATTCGCCAAGACACAAGTCAGTGGCATCGAGCGGCAGCAACAGGGTTTCAAGATCAGTTATGACGACCACAGCGCATACGCGCGCCGGGTGCTGCTGGCGACCGGCATCGAGGACGTAATGCCGGAGATGGCGCGCGGCGAGGAAGCCATAGCCGCGGCGAAAGTGCGCTTGTGCTCCATTTGCGACGGCTATGAAGTGAGCGGCGAAGAAGTGGCGGTATATGGCGAAGCGGAACGGGCGATCAACCATGCGGTATTTCTACGCACCTTCACCGACCGGGTGAGCGCATTGGTGCATGGCGATTCCCAGGCCTGCGGTCAGGCGATTCGATTGGCCAAGCGTTATGACATCCGCTTTATCGCCGACCGCGTCGAACACATCTCATGGCAACCGGGCGGGCAAGTGGAACTGCGCACCTGCACAGGCGACGCTTACCGTTTCGATGTGGTGTATCCGGTCCTGGGCTCGCGGGCGCGCGCCGAACTGGCCAGCCGGATCGGCGCGGCAATGGATTCGACGGGCGCCCTGGTGGTCGACGGCCATCAGCAGACGACGATCGCCGGCCTCTATGCGGCAGGCGATGTCACCAGCTCGCTCAACCAGATCAGCGTCGCCACCGGCCAGGCCGCGATTGGCGCAACGGCGATTCACAACAGCCTCGAGCTGAAGCCGTGGTGCAGAAGCTAACGATGGCGCCGGAGCCGAACAGGCGCTGTTTCGAGCGCGCACTGGCCCGGCGGGGCCGGCGCCCTGGGATCAGATCAGCCCAGCAGCTGCAACGCCTCGCGGCTGCATTGCTGGATGCGCGCCCAATCGCCCTGCTTGACCCACTCGCTGTCGAACATCCAAGTGCCGCCGACGCACATCACATTGGGCAAGGCCATATAGCGCTGCAGATTGTCCGGGTTGATGCCGCCGGTGGGGCAGAATTTCACCCCGACGAAGGGGCCGCCCAGGGCTTTCAGCGCCGCGGTGCCGCCGCAGACTTCGGCGGGGAACAATTTGAAGCGACGATAGCCCAAGGCGTAGCCGAGCATGATTTCCGAGGCGCTGCTGACGCCGGGCAACAGGGGCACCTCGCTCTCCAGACTGGCTTCGAGCAAGTCCTGGGTCGAGCCGGGGGTGACGATAAATTGCGCACCCGCATCGATGGCGGCGCTGAGCATCTGCCGGTCGAGCACCGTGCCGGCGCCGACGCAGAGTTCCGGGCGCTGCTCGCGCAGCTGGCGGATGGCGGTCAGGCCATGGGCCGAACGCAGAGTGATCTCCAATACGCTGAGGCCGCCGGCGGCCAGGGCATCGGCCAACGGCAATATGTCCTGCTCGCGGGCGATGGTGATCACCGGCATGACCCGCGCGCGGGCGCAGATGCTGTCGATCCGGGCGATTTTTTCCGCCATGCGGGCTTGCGGGCTATTGGCTTGGCTTGTCTGTGCTTGGTTGATCATAAGGCTGGTCCTTCGGGCCTAGGGGCACCAGTAAATCTCAAGAGGGGGACGCAAGAAGGCGCGAATCGGCATGCTCGCCACGTCTTCGCATACCAGGGCCTGGCTGAGCGTCTGCAGCTTGCTCGCGCCCTGAATGGCCAGCAGCGGCAAATGCGCGGTGGCCAGCAGCGACAGGGTCATGCTCAGGCGCTGGCGTGGCACGCTCGGCGCGACCATCGGCAGGCAACGCTGCGGGCAATCGATGCGCAGGGCCTCATGCAAATTCGGGCTATTGGGAAACAGCGACGCGGTATGGCCATCGTCGCCCATGCCCAGCACCAGAACGTCGATCGGCGGCAATTCGGCGAGCGCCTGATTGGCCAGCAGCGCTGCTTTTTCAAGGCTCTCTGCCGCGTGATACAAGCCGATAAAACGCGCCGCAGCAGCCGGGCCGCGTAACAGATGGCGACGCACCAGGCCTTCGTTGCTGTCGGCATGGCTGACCGGTACCCAGCGCTCGTCGGCCAGGCTGATCACCACCTGCGCCCAGGGCAATTCCTGCTTGGCCAGGCATTCGAAAAACGCCACCGGGCTACGCCCGCCGGACACCACCAGGGTCGCGACGCCATGGCTGTCGATCGCCGCGCGCAGCGTTGTCGCCACCGCATTGGCCAG
>CBIHQF010000314.1:0-5309 GCA_966211665.1 uncultured Pseudomonas sp.
GGCCTGTTCCTCGCCTATATGCTGTTCGGCTGGTTCGGCAACGTGATCAGGGAAAGTCACGCGGGCCTCTACAGCCCGCAGATGGATCGCTCGTTCCGTTGGGGCATGAGCTGGTTCATCTTTTCCGAGGTGATGTTCTTCGCCGCCTTCTTCGGCGTGCTGTTCTACATCCGCTATTGGTCCGGCCCCTGGTTGGGCGGCGAGGGCGACAAGGGCATCGCCAACATGCTCTGGCCCGGTTTCGAATACACCTGGCCAATGCTCAACACCCCGGACCCCAAACTCTACCCGGCGCCTGAAGGCATCATCAGCCCTTGGGGCCTGCCGTTGCTCAACACCGTTCTGTTGGTGTCCTCCAGCTTCACCCTGACCTTCGCCCACCATGCGCTGCGCAAGAACCATCGCAAGCCGCTGAAGCTCTGGCTGGCGCTGACCGTGCTGCTGGGCCTGGCGTTCCTGGTGTTCCAGGTCGAGGAGTACATCCATGCCTACACCGAACTGGGCCTGACGCTCGGTTCCGGGATCTATGGGGCGACCTTCTTCATGCTCACCGGTTTCCACGGCGCGCACGTGACCCTGGGCGCGATCATGTTGACGGTGATGTTGATCCGGATTCTGCGTGGGCACTTCACCCCCGATCAGCACTTCGGTTTCGAAGCCGCCGCCTGGTATTGGCACTTCGTCGACGTGGTATGGATCGGCTTGTTCGTCTTCGTGTACGTGCTCTAGCGGCTAGCAGGCCAAGGCGAATCGTTGAACCGCGGGGACGGTTCGGCGATCAACCTACCAAGGGGCGTGCGAGACCAATTGGCCGCTGTAGAAGCCCCAGGCGATCAGGGCGACCGTCAGGGCGGAAAGTATCACCCGGACGGTCAGGGAGTTAACCACCCGCGAGGTCTGGCTCTCGTCCTTGACCAGAAAGAACAAGCCGCTGAATAGGCTCACCATAGTAGCCAGCAGTAGCAGAACGATCGCGGCCTTGAGCATGCGTAGCTCCCATGCGTAACTTCCGGGGGGAAGGGGAATGTTGTTCAGGTGCAGTATAACCAGCTCGACCAGGGTATCAGGGAGCGCCAGATGAGCGTCTTTCGGCCTGGTCTGCTGCCCAGTTTGCTGGTGCTGCTGCTGTTTCCCGGATTGATCGCCCTGGGTTTCTGGCAGTTGGCGCGGGCCGAAGAGAAGCGCGAATTGTTGGCGACCCATCAGGCCCGCCAAGTCGCCGCGCCGGTCAGCCTCGCTGAACTGGAACGTCATCCCGATCCGGCCTACATGCGGGTGCAGCTGCAGGGCCATTTCGATACCCGGCACAGCCTGCTGCTGGATAACCGCATCCGCGACGGCCAGGCCGGAGTCGAGGTGCTGCAACCTTTTTACGACCAGAACAGCGGCCTTTGGCTGCTCCTCAATCGCGGCTGGTTGCCGTGGCCGGATCGGCGTGTGCCACCGACCTTCGCCACCCCCGACAGCCCTTTGAGTCTGTATGCATGGATCTACGTGCCCTTGGGCGAACCCTTGCGGTTGCAGCAGAGCGCTGCCGCGACGGGTTGGCCGCGGCTGGTCACGGCGGTCGAGCCGGATGCGCTCTGGCAGCAGTTGGGGCGTGGCGGCTTGAGCCATGAAGTGCGCCTGGAGCCGGGCCCCGCGTCCTTTCGAGCCGACTGGCCGGTGGTCGCCATGAGCCCGGACAAACACCTCGGTTATGCCGTGCAATGGTTCGCCCTGGCGGCCGCCTTGCTCGGTCTGTTCATTTATTTAGGTCTACATAACGCGCGGGAGACTCGCCATGAACCCAGCCACCGCCCTGCCTGACGCCTTGCCTGAAGTGCCGCCCGGTCAGCGCCTTCGCGGCCGCTTGCAGCTGATCCTGATCCTCGCCGTGGTGATCGGGCCGATGGTCCTGGCCAGCGCCATGTACCAATGGCGCTTTTGGGTGCCGGAAACCCGCAGTTACCACGGAGAGCTGATCGGCACCGGCCAGACCCGCACCGACCTCGGGGTGGTCGGCGCCGAGGAAACCCGCTGGCAGCTGCTGGTGACCGTGCCCGAAGCCTGCGATGCCGCCTGCAAGGAGCTGATCTTCCTCGCTCGGCAAATCCATATCGGCCTCAACCGCGACACCGCCCGCGCCTCCCACGCCCTGGCCGTCGCTCAGCCATTGACTGACGACTACGACGCCGAACTGCGCCGCGAATACCCGCAATTGAGCCGTTACCAACTGCAATTGCCGGCCTACGGCGAGATCGCAGGCGAGGCCAAGGGCGCGCAGCTGTGGATAGTCGATCCGCGCGGCAACCTGGTGCTGCGCTACGACGCCACCAGCAAGGGCAAGGCAATTCTCAACGACCTGCGCCATCTGCTGAAAATCTCGCAAATCGGCTAGATCGGCTTGCTCGTCCAGCGCGCGCGATGTTCACCTTAAGGATCGAAGATGAGTAAACCCGGTTACCGTTTTGCGCTATTCGCGACCCTGCTGGCCGTGGTGGTGGTCATGCTCGGTGCCTATACGCGGCTGACCCATGCCGGTTTGGGCTGTCCCGATTGGCCCGGTTGCTACGGCTTTATCGGCGTGCCGATGAGCGAGCATAGCCAGGCCCTCGCCGGTACGCGTTTCCCCGAGGCGCCGGTTGAGGTCGCCAAGGGCTGGTACGAAATGATCCACCGCTATTTCGCCGGTACCCTCGGTCTGGTGATTCTCGGCCTGGCGGTGCAGGCGATTCGCCGTCGCGCCGAGCCGGGACAACCGTTGAAGCTGCCGTTGCTGCTGCTCGGGCTGGTGATCCTGCAAGCGGCCTTCGGTATGTGGACTGTGACCCTCAAGCTCTGGCCGCAGGTCGTCACCGCGCACCTGCTCGGCGGTTTCGCCACCCTGAGCCTGTTGTTTCTGCTGACGTTGCGGCTGGCCAATGCGCTGCCGGTCGTGCCGAAGATCAGTGGGCGCCTGCGCGGCCTGGCGGCCTTCGCGCTGCTGCTGACGGTCGGGCAGATCGCCCTCGGCGGCTGGGTCAGCAGCAACTACGCCGCGGTCGCCTGCGTGGACCTGCCTACCTGCCATGGCGAATGGTGGCCGGCGATGGATTTCGCCAACGGCTTCCACCTGACCCAGCATATCGGCCCCAATTATCTCGGCGGGCAGCTCGATAGCGACGCGCGCACCGCCATCCATATGAGTCACCGTCTCGGCGCCCTGCTGCTGAGCCTGGTCGTGCTGCTGCTGGCCTGGCGCCTCAAGCGCAACGGCCTGTCGCGCCTCGGCGGTTTACTGCTGCTGGCGCTGGCCGTGCAAGTCAGCCTGGGCCTGAGCAATGTGTTCTTTCATCTGCCGCTGCCGGTGGCGGTGGCGCATAACCTGGGCGGCGCGGCGCTGTTGCTGAGCCTAGTGCTGATCAATTATCGAGTGCGGCGTGCCGCTGCTCCGGCGCTTCAGGCGCATGGCGGGCAGGCGGCTTTTTCGGCGATGCCGAGCCAATAACAAGACCGACAAGGAGAGACCTGATGGCTACTCTAGCGCGCGAACAATCTGTCCATGCCAGCTGGCGCGACTACCTGGAGCTGACCAAGCCGCGGGTGGTGGTGCTGATGCTGATCACCTCGTTGGTCGGCATGTTTCTCGCCACCCGCGCCGGGGTGGCCTGGCAGGTGCTGGTGTTCGGTAACCTGGGCATCGGCCTGTGCGCCGGTGCGGCCGCCGCGGTCAACCATGTGGTGGACCGGCGTATCGACTCGATCATGGCGCGCACGCTCAAGCGTCCGGTCACCTCGGGGCGGGTTTCGCCCGCGGCGGCGCTGAGCTTCGCCCTGCTGCTGGCGGTATCCGGCATGGCGCTGCTGCTGGTCTTCACCAACCAGCTGGCGGCTTGGCTGACCCTGGCCTCGTTGCTCGGTTACGCGGTGATCTACACCGGCTTTCTCAAGCGCGCCACGCCGCAGAACATCGTCATCGGCGGTCTGGCCGGCGCCGCGCCGCCGCTGCTCGGCTGGGTCGCGGTCACCGGGCATATCAGCGCCGAGCCGCTGCTGCTGGTGCTGATCATCTTCGCCTGGACGCCGCCGCACTTTTGGGCCCTGGCCATCCACCGCAAGGCGGAATACGCCAAAGCCGATATCCCCATGTTGCCGGTGACCCATGGCGAGCACTACACCAAGGTGCATATCCTGCTTTACACCTGCATCATGTTCGCCGTCACCCTGCTGCCCTACGCGATCCATATGAGCGGGCTGCTCTATCTCGCCTGCGCCGTGGTGCTGGGGGGGCGCTTTCTGCACTGGGCGGTGGTGCTGTACCGTGACAGCAAGCCACACGCGGCGATCAACACCTTCAAATACAGCATCTGGTATCTTTTCGCGCTGTTTATCGCCCTGCTGCTGGATCACTACCTGCTGCTCAATATTTGAGGCCCCATGTCCCGAACCCAGATCACCGTTTTCGTTCTCGTCGCCATTGTCGCTTTAGTTCTCGGTCTGACCGTCAACAAGGTGCTCAATAGCCAGGGCCTGGGCGACCCGCCCCTGCTGCTCGATGCCGGCATAGTGCTGTTGCCGCAGAGCCGCACGCTGCCCGAGCTGAGCTTGACCGATCAGAACGGTCGGCAAGTGCAGGTGAACGAACTCAAGGATAAGTGGAGCCTGCTGTTCTTCGGTTACACCTTCTGCCCGGATATCTGCCCGGCGACTCTCGCCCAGTTGCGTCAGTTGCAAGGCCAACTGCCCCAGGAGACGCGCGATAACCTGCGGGTGATCCTGGTCAGCGTCGACCCCAACCGCGATACCCCGGCGCAATTGAAGAAGTACCTGGATTACTTCGATGCCGGCTTCATCGGCCTGACCAGCGATGAAAAGACCCTGGGCGCGCTGGCCAATGCGGTGAGCATCCCCTATATCCCGGCCGACACCAGCAAGGAGAACTACACCGTCGACCACAGTGGCAACCTGGTGCTGATCGGCCCGGACGGTACGCAGCGCGGTTTTATCCGCGCGCCGATCAACAATACGAAACTTGCCGCGCAGTTGCCGGGCCTGATCGCGCCGCGGAATTGAGCCGCTAGCGGTGTAACAGCACCGACAGCGGTGCGCTGCGCAATTGACTGCGCAGCAACGCGCGGAAGTCGGCGGCGTTTTCCTCGGGGTGGCGCAGCCAGTGAATGAAGCTGCGCAGGTACACCCCGGTCAGCAGGCTTTCCTCGGCGATCCGATACAGGTGCTGGGTTTGCCGCCGGGCCGCCTCGCGCCACCATTGCACCGTGCGGCTGATGCGCAGCAGGCCGAGCACCTGTAGATGGATATGCCCCGGTTCAAGCTTGTACAACAACATC
>CBIHQF010000315.1:0-5307 GCA_966211665.1 uncultured Pseudomonas sp.
CTCCGACCAACCGGGGCTGAACAGCCGTGGCAGCGAGCTGCTGGGGCGTCGCTTCGTCCTGCATGAAGCCATCCTCGATGGCCGCGGCAAAATCAAGGCCGGCGATTCGCTGTGGCTGGTCACCGGCCCCGAGCTACCGGCGGGCAGTACGGTCAAGGTGACCGGCCAGGACGGTGTGGTGCTCAAGGTCGAAGCCAGCGAATGACCGCGCTGCATATTGCGCCGCTGCCGGCGGCGCAGGATACGGCCGCGCTCGCCCTGCTCGACCAGGCCTTTGCCGAAGATCCGACACTGGCCTGGTACCTGTATGCCGAGCGTCCGGCCTACGCTGATCGCCGCCGCGCCTACTTCGCCAGCTATCAAGCGTTTCACCGCGAAAATCGATTGCCGACTCTGGCCGTCTGGCGGGTGGATCGCCTGGTCGGGGTCTGTTACTTCAGCCCGGTCGGGCAACAACCGAGCGCCGCCAGCCTGCTGCGCATCGGCGAAGGCATTCGCACGCATTGCGGCGAGGACTGCCTGACGCGCCTCGATGGTCTGATCGCCGCTTTCGACCGGCATCTGGGACCGGCCGCCAACGACAGCGCACGCATCGAATTCATCGGCACGGCCGAGGACCTGCAAAGCCAGGGCATAGGCGGCGCATTGCTCGGCGCCTGCCTGGCGCAACTGAATGCCAGTGGCTGCGCCGGGGTCGCCCTGGAAACCGCCGCGCCACGCAACCTGGCGTTCTATCGTCGTCACGGGTTCCAGCAAACCGGTGACTTGCAGCGCGACGGATTGCATCTGCATTACCTGCAAAGAACCCGTTGACGCCAGGCAGGCCCCTGTCGGACAGGTTGAACCCGGAACGCGGGCAACACTCCTATGCTCAGGTTTCCAAACTCAGGAGTCTCGCCATGCGCCTGCTAAAACCTCTGCTCGCGGCCGCGCTCGTATTGCCTGCCCCAGCGCTGTTGGCCGACAGCCTGGTGCGCAACATTCTTTCGTCCGGGGCGACGACGGCTTCGACTTACCTGACGTTCGATAAGAAATCGATAGTGCCGGCACGCGACGACGCCAGCAGTTTCGTGGCCAGCGATGGCGCGATTCGCGGGCCCTATCTCGAAGCGGCGCTGCATCGACTGCGCAGCGAAAACCCGCATCTACCGGCCAGCGATCTCGAGCTGGCCAGGGCGATTCTGGCAACCGAACAGCGATAGCAGGCGACTCGTGCGCATGCCCCTGAGGCAGGGGCGTGGCATTTGACGACTCTGCGAAGGGCGGGAATCAGGCGTCGGAGTCGGCGGCCGCTTTGTAGGCCGCAGCGTCGAGCAATTTGTCCAACTCGCTGGCGTCGTTGGGCTTGAGCTTGAAGAACCAGCTGCCGTAAGGGTCGCTGTTCACGTTTTCCGGGCTATCGGCCAGGCTCTCGTTGATCGCGATGACTTCACCGCCAATCGGCGCATAGATGTCCGAAGCGGCCTTCACCGACTCCACCACACCGGCTTCCTGGCCTGCACTCAGCGCCTTGCCCACTTCCGGCAATTCGATGAACACCACATCGCCCAGAGCTTCCTGAGCATGGTCGGAAATACCGACGGTCACGCTGCCATCGGCTTCCAGACGCGCCCACTCATGGCTGGCGGCGTAACGCAGATCGGCGGGAATAGTGCTCATGTTTCGTTCCTCATCTGGCATGGCGGCAACGATGCCGTCATGGAAATTTAGCAGGCGTTAGCCGTACTGAAAGAAAGTCTTTTGCCTATTTGCGAGGCGCCGGGTTATCAGATCAGCGCCTTACCGTTACGGACAAAGGTCGGCTGGACCACCCGCACCGGGTACCACTTGCCGCGAATTTCCACTTCGGCGCGCTCGCTGGTCGCCGCCGGCACCCGGGCCAGGGCGATGGATTTGCCCAGGGTCGGGGAGAAACTGCCGCTGGTGATCTCGCCTTCGCCCAGGCCCTCGACCCGCACCACCTGATGGGCGCGCAGCACGCCGCGCTCCTCCAGCACCAGGCCGACCAACTTGGCAGCGACGCCTTCGGCCTTCTGCCGTTGCAGCGCATTGCGCCCGACGAAACCGCGGCCAGCCGGCTCCCAAGCGATGGTCCAGGCCATATTGGCGGCCAGCGGCGTTACGTTTTCGTCCATATCCTGGCCGTAGAGGTTCATCCCCGCTTCCAGGCGCAAGGTGTCGCGCGCGCCCAAACCGATGGGCGGAATGCCGGCGCCGACCAACTCGTTGAGAAAGGCCACCGCTTCGCTGGTCGGCAGCATGATTTCCAGACCGTCCTCACCGGTGTAGCCGGTGCGCGCGATAAACCAATCGCCATCGGGCCGGCCCTCGAAGGGCTTGAGGCTCTGGATCAGGCTGGCGCGCGACTGGCTGACCAGCTCGGCGGTTTTGCTGCGCGCGTGCGGCCCCTGGATCGCCAGCATGGCCAGCTCGCTGCGTTCCTGCAGTTCGACCGCGAAACCGGCGCTTTGCAGGCGCATCCAGGCCAGGTCCTTGTCGCGGGTCGAGGCGTTGACCACCAGGCGATAGCCATTCTGTTCGAGCAGATAGACGATCAGGTCGTCGATCACCCCGCCCTCCTCATTCAGCATGGCGCTATACAGGGCTTTGCCGGGTACTTGCAGACGCTCGATATCGTTTGCCAGCAGGTGTTGCAAATAAGCCTTGGCCTGGCTGCCGCCGACATCCACCACGGTCATGTGCGACACATCGAAGACCCCGCAATCGCGACGCACCTGATGATGTTCCTCGACTTGCGAGCCATAGTGCAACGGCATATCCCAACCGCCGAAGTCGACCATCTTGGCCCCCAGGGCGAGGTGCAGGTCATAGAGAGGTGTGCGCTGTCCCATGGGTGTCTCCTTGCGGGCTGGGCAGTGCAGCGGCAACCCGGCCGAACCCTGACGACGGGCATGGGCACGGGCTATCGGGATGACGGGCCACTGCGAATGGCGCGCATTGTAGCCGCAACATCGGGGTGGGTCATCTTGGCTATACGCCTTCGCTACCCGACCCGCCGTGCCGAACGGCGGATCAGCAGTATCACCGGTGCCAGCCCGACCGCCACCAGCGTCAAGGCCGGCAGCGCGGCGCGCGCCCACTCGCCCTCGCTGGTCATCTCGAATACCCGTACCGACAGGGTGTCCCAGCCGAAGGGGCGCATCAACAAGGTCGCCGGCATTTCCTTGAGTACATCGACGAAGACCAATAACGCCGCCGACAGCACGCCCGGAACCAACAACGGCAGATAGACCCTGAAGAACAATCCGACACCGCCCACCCCGAGGCTGCGCGACGCCTCCGGCAAGGATGGGCGAATCCGCGCCAGGCTGTTTTCCAGCGGCCCGTAGGCCACCGCCATAAAGCGGATCAGATAAGCCAGCAGCAACGCCGACAGGCTACCGAGCAGCAGCGGTTTGCCGGTGCCGCCGAGCCAGGCGGACATCGGAATCACCAGTTCGCGGTCCAGGTAGCTGAAGGCCAACATGATCGCCACCGCCAGCATCGAACCCGGCAATGCATAGCCGAGGTTGGCCACCCCGACGGTGCCGCGCATCAGCCGGGTCGGCGCCAAGCGTCGGGCGAATGCCAGCAGCAAGGCCACGCTGACCGTGATCAGCGCGGCCATGCCGCCGAGGTAGAGGGTATGCAGGATCAGCGCGGAGTAGCGCTCGTCCAGATCGAAGCGCCCGCGCTGCCAGAACCATACGAGCAGTTGCAGCAGCGGGATCAGGAAACCGCAGGCGAACACCAGGCAGCACCAGGCGCTGGCGGCCAGTGCCCGGCCGCCATGCAAGTGGTAGAGCGCCTTGCCGCGCGGCCGCTCGTTGGCCGGGCGCACCGCGCCGCGGGCTCGCCGCTCGCCATAGAGCACCAACATCACCGCGAGCAACAGCAGGCTGGCCAGTTGGGTCGCGCTGGTCAGGCTGTAGAAGCTGTACCAGGTCTTGTAGATCGCGGTGGTGAAGGTGTCGAAGTTGAACACCGAGACCGCGCCGAAATCGGCCAGGGTTTCCATGATCGCCAAGGCCAGGCCGGCACCGATGGCCGGTCTGGCCATGGGCAAAGCCACCCGCCAGAACGCCTGCCAGGGGCTCAGCCCCAGCACCCGCGCGGCCTCCATCAGGCCCTTGCCCTGGGCCAGAAAAGCGTTGCGCGCGAGCAGGTAGACGTAGGGGTAGAACACCAGCACCAGCACGACGATCACCCCGCCGGTGGAGCGCACGGGCGGTAAGCGAAAACCGGCACCGAACCAGTCGCGCAGCGCGGTTTGCAGCGGCCCGGCGAAATCCAGCAGGCCGACGAAGACGAAGGCCAGCACATAAGCCGGAATCGCGAAGGGCAGCATCAGCGCCCAGTCCAACCAGCGCCGCCCGGGAAATTCGCAGAGGCTGATCAACCAGGCTAAGCTGACGCCCAGGACAGTCACACCGATACCCACCCCGAGCACCAACACCAGGGTATTGCCGATCAGCCTCAGTAGCTGGGTCTGCCAGAGGTGCGCCCAGATTTGCCGATCCACGTCGTGCCAGCTGAACAGCAACACGCTCAGCGGCAGCAGCACCAACAGGGCGACGGCAAAGGCGATGGGATACCAACGACGCTGGGCGGGAAGGGCCACGCAAGATCCTCTACAGCAGAAAGGACAACGCCCCGCAGATGGCGGGGCGTCGGGGAGTATAAAGCCAGCTGGCTATAGGATGGAAAACCGCGGAGCGTTTTCCATCAGAGATCGGTGGATGTAAAAAGCCACATCCACCCTACGGACTGGAGGCCAGACGTCTCTCGTTCAGCGTCCAATCTCAAGCCCCGAAGTGCAGCTTTTAGTTCCAGCCAGCGCGGTCCATCAACATGGTCGCTTCGGCCTGACGCTTGCCGGCCACTTCCAACGGAATGCTGTCGGCCTTGAAACTGCCCCAGGCAGCCACTTCCTCGGAGGGAGCGATTTTCGGGTTGGCCGGGAATTCCTGGTTGAGGCTGGCGAACAGGCCTTGGGCTTCTTCGGTGGTCATCCATTCCAGCAGCTTCTGCGCCGCTTCGGCATGCGGGGCATGCTGAGTGACGCCGGCGCCGGAGAGGTTGACGTGCACGCCACGGTCGGACTGGTTCGGCCAGAACAGCTTGGCTTTCAGATCCGGCTGCTGCTTGTGCAGACGGCCGAAGTAGTAAGTGTTGACGATACCGACGTCGCACTGGCCGGCATCGATGGCCTGGATCAGCGCGGTGTCGTCCGGGAACACGTCGGTGGCCAGGTTGCTCACCCAACCCTTGATAATGGCTTCGGTCTTCTCGGCGCCATGGGTCTCG
>CBIHQF010000316.1:0-5291 GCA_966211665.1 uncultured Pseudomonas sp.
CCTGCACCAGGTTGAAGCGCTCGGACAATTCATGGTGACCGTCGCCCAGGCGCTCGATGCTGGCATCGGCGTTGCGCTGCTCGGCGACCAGGGCTTCGAAGCTGATTTCCTGATTAGCGATCACCGCTTCGCGCTGGCCGACCTGTTCGTTCAGCTCCTGCCAACGCAGGGCGGTGAGCTGGGCCTTGAGCTGACGCTCTTCGGCCTTGTACTGCTGATATTTCTCGGCGGCCTGGGCCTGGCGGTGCAGGCGCTCCAGTTGGCGCTCCAGTTCCTCGCGCAGGTCGGTCAGTCGCGCCAGGTTCTCGTGGGTGCGGCGGATGCGATTCTCGGTCTCGCGGCGGCGCTCCTTGTATTTGGAGATGCCCGCGGCTTCCTCGATGAAGTTGCGCAGATCCTCGGGCTTGGCTTCGATCAGCTTACTGATCATGCCCTGCTCGATGATCGAGTAGCTGCGCGGGCCCAGACCGGTGCCGAGGAAGATATCGGTGATATCGCGGCGGCGGCACTTGGTGCCGTTGAGGAAATAGGTGTTCTGGCTGTCGCGGGTAACGCGGCGGCGAATGGAGATTTCGTTGTAGCCCGAGTATTCGCCGGTCAGGGTGCCGTCGGAATTGTCGAAGACCAGCTCGATGCTGGCCTGGGTCACCGGTTTGCGGGTGTTGGAGCCGTTGAAGATGACATCGGTCATCGACTCGCCACGGAGGTTCTTCGCCGAACTCTCGCCCATCACCCAGCGCACGGCGTCGATGATGTTCGACTTGCCGCAACCATTGGGCCCGACGACCGCCGCCATATTGCTCGGAAAGGTCACCGTGGTCGGGTCGACGAAGGACTTGAAGCCCGCCAGCTTGATGCATTTAAGCCGCATGTACAGTCACCTTAGCGCTCGGCCAATGCCGCCAAACGGCCTTCAACTCACCACGAATGATGCGTTCTGCCAAGTGGTGGGCGATCTGTTCGGCGAGGCTATCCGGCGCCTTGAACGTCATGATAATCCTTAGGCTCGATCCGACCTGGTACAACACGCGGTGCTGATCATTGAAGCCCCTGCCAGAGTTGGCGTGGGCGGGTAAATGCTGGGCGCGAGTGTAACACAGGGCGTTACCCAGCCAAGGCCGGCAGAACGCTGCGTTTCATGGCGCAAGGCGGCTGCGCCACCACGCGTCGAGTGGCCGGTCGCACCGATCAGGGCGCAGTCGAGGGCGCTTGCTGCACGTAGTGGCGATACCTCTGCGGGGGATCGCCACTCCAGGCGCGGAAAGCGCGAGTAAAGGCGCTCTGTTCGGAATAACCCAACAGCAGAGCAACCTCTGCCAGTGACAAGCGGGGATCGGCGAGATACATGCGCGCCAGTTTGAAGCGCACATCGCCCAGTAAGGTGCGGTAACGCAAGCCATGTAGCGCCAATTGCCGATAAAACGAGCGCAAGGAACAATTCATACGACCGGCCAGGACGGCCGCCGAGGGCTCCCCTTCCTGCAGCGCGACCATCATCTGCTGCTGCAACTGCTCGAGAAACCGCTCCGGCCTGGGCTGCTGCGCCAGCATGGCCTGGGCCTGCTGGTCGAACAAGCCACGCAGATAGGGATCGCTGCTGCTAATGCGCATGGCCAGCAGGCTGGCGGGCATTTCCAGAGCATGACAGGGCGCCTCGAAACGTACCGGACAGCCCATTAGCACCTCGTAGATGGACGGCTGCGGCGGCCGCGCATAGGGGATCTCGATGGCGGTCGGTGCAATCGCCTGGCCGATCAAAGCCTGGTACAGGTTGACGAACGCCGCCACGCCGAACTCGCTGGCCATCGGTGTAGTGTGATGCTCGCCCTGCCCCCAGCTGTAGCGAATCACCTCGCCGTGCTGGCTCACCCGCACGTCGAGGTTGCTGACCAACAGCCGCTGGAAGCGCCGATAGCGCATCAGCGCCTGCCCCAGGCTGTGGCAGGAAGCGGCCAGATAGCCGACCACACCGAAATGCTGCGGCTTGGCGCAACGACCTATGCGCAGGCCCAGCGCAGACACCGGATGCACGGCCTGCAGCCGTTCCAGCTGGCGCCAGAACAGCAGAATCGGCATGCGCTGGCTGCTCGAAAACGGCGCCAGCGCCTCCAGCACGTCGGGCGCGTGCAGGGCGTTCTTGTCGATGTAGTCGCGCAGCGTATCGGCCAATGCGCAGGAGATATAGACGTCGTTCAACAGGCGGGATTCCAGATCGCGGCACTGGCACAAAATGTCAAATCCACGACTCTAGTGTCAAGACGCCCCGCAGGCCAGCCAGTAGATTGCGCCCAGCCGGCACCCCATTGCGGTGCCACAACGCGGGAGAGCAGCGATGGCCTATGTCGTAACCGAAACCTGTCAGGGCGATAAATTCACCAAGTGCGTGGACGTGTGCCCGGTGGATGCCTTCCGCGAAGGCGCGGACATGCTCTATATCGACCCGCAGGCCTGCATCGAGTGCAACGCCTGCCTGACCGAGTGCCCGGTGCGCGCCATCTACCCGGACTCCGCCGTGCCGGAGCCGCTGCAGCACTATATCGAGCTGAACGCGCGCATGGCCGCCGAGTGCCCGCCGATCAGCGAAAGCCGCGACACGGACGACAGCGCCACCAGCCCGACGACCAAGCCCCAGCGCGCCGACGGTCCGGCCCGCCGCCTGGCCGTGGTCGGCGCCGGTCCCTCGGGCTTCTATGCCGCCGACGAGATGCTGCGCCAGTTGCCGCAAGCCGGGGTGGACATCTTCGAGCGCCTGCCCACGCCGTTCGGCCTGGTGCGCTACGGCGTCGCCCCGGACCATCCGAAAATCAAATCGGTCGCCGCCAGCTTCGACAAGATCGCCCGCTCGCCCAGGGTGCGCTTCTTCGGCAACGTCGAACTGGGCAAGGATCTGAGCCGCGACGAGCTGCTCGACCACTACGATGCGGTGCTCTACGCCACCGGCGGTTCCGCCAGCCGCCCTCTCGATCTGTCCGGTGCGGATCTGGCCAATATCCAGGGCGCCTCGGCCTTCGTCGGCTGGTACAACGGCCACCCGGACTACCGCGACCTCGCGGTCGACCTGTCCGGCGACAGCGCGGTGGTGATCGGCATGGGCAACGTGGCCCTGGATATCGCGCGTATCCTCGCCATGCCGGTGGCCGAACTGGAACGCACCGACATCGCCGACTATGCCCTGGAGGCGCTGCGCCACAGCAAGATCCGCGAGGTCTGCCTGGTGGCCCGGCGCGGGCCGGTGCAGGCCGCCTTCACTCCCAAGGAACTGCGCCAGTTGCTCGACACCGTGGGCGTGGACATTCGGGTGGAGGCCGAGGACCTGCTGCTGGACGCCGCCAGTGTCGCCGAACTGGCCGAGCCGCTGAACACCGAGGCCCGGCATAACCTGAGCCTGCTGCAGGAGGCCCAGGCTCGGCCGCCCCAGGGCGGCAAGTGCATCCGCTTCGTCTTTAAGGCCTCGCCCACCGGCTTTGCCGCCGAGGGCAACCGCGTCGCCGCGCTGGAAGGCGTGCGCAATAGCCTGCAGGACGACGGCTGCGGTTCGGTCGTCGCCGTCGCCACTGCGCTGCCTCTGCAGCTCACCGCCAGCCTGGTGGTCAACGCCACCGGCTACCGCGGCCAGGCCATTGCCGGAGTCGCATTCGATGAGCGCCGCGGGGTGATCGCCAACGACAACGGCCGCGTACTCGCCGCCCAGGCCGAAACGCACAGCAAGGAGTACGCCGCGGGCTGGATCAAGCGCGGTGCCAGCGGCGTGATCGGCAGCAACAAGCAGTGCGCGGTGGACTCGGTGAGCCGCCTGGTGGCCGACCTGAGCGAACGAGGGCCGGGCGCGGCGCACGACGTGGAAGCCCTGCTCAAGCAGCGGCAGATCGACTACGTGTCATACGCCGACTGGACGCTGCTCGACCAGTACGAGCGCGAGCAGGGCGAGGCCCACGGCCGGCCACGGCGCAAGGTGGTGGAAGTCGAGCGCATGCTCAGGATTATCCACAGCCGCCGGGCGCAGCCCGTGGCGACGCCGGTGGCCGCCGCCACGCAAAGCGCCGCCAACGACACTGCCCAAGCCGCCGTGGAGGTCAAGACCCATTTCCGCACCTGCACCCTGTGCGAATCCATGTGCGGCATCCGGGTCGACTATCGGGGCGAGCAGATCATCGCCATCGCCGGCGACCCGGACGATCCGCACAGCCGTGGTCATATCTGCCCCAAGGGCTACGCCCTGCAGGATCTGCACAACGACCCCGAACGCCTGCGCACGCCGCTCAAGCGCGTCGGCGAGCAGTGGCTACCGATTTCCTGGGACGACGCCTTGGAGGAAGTGGCCAGCCGCCTGCTGGAAATCCAGGCAAGCCATGGCAAGGATGCGCTGGCGGCTTACTGGGGCAACCCCATCGCCCACAACCTGGGCATCCTGCTGAGCATGGGCCGCTTTCGCCAGGCGCTGGGCACGCGCAACCTGTTCTCCGCCTCCACCCTCGACCAGATGCCGCACCAGTTGGTGTCCTACTTTATGTACGGACACAGCCAGATGTTCACCATTCCGGACATCGACCGCACCAGCTACATGCTAATGCTCGGCGCCAACCCGGCCGCCTCCAACGGCAGCCTGATGTCCGCCGGCGACGTGCTCGGCCGCCTGCAGGGCATTACCGGGCGCGGCGGCAAGATAGTGCTGATCGACCCGCGGCGCACGGAAACCGCGCTCTACGTCAGCGAGCACAAGTTCATCCAGCCCGGCACCGATGCATTGTTCCTGCTCGGCCTGCTGCAGGTGATCATTCAGCGTCGGCTGAGCAAGCCCGGCCGGTTGCTGGAGCTGGCCAAGGGCTGGGAGACGCTGAGCGCTCTGCTCGACCGCCTGCCGCTGGCGCGGATCGCCGAGCAGACCGGCATCGCCGCGGCGGACATCGAGCGCATCGCCATCGAATTCGCCAGCGCCGACCGGGCGGTGTGCTACGGCCGCATGGGCATCTCCACCCAGGAATTCGGGGCCCTCAACCACTGGCTGATCAACCTGCTCAACATTCTCACCGGCAACCTCGACCGCGCCGGCGGCATGATGTTCAGCACCCCGGCGGTGGACCTGCTGAAGACCAGCGGGCGCGGCGGCTTCGACCGCTACCGCAGCAGGGTGCGCGGTCTGCCCGAGTTCAGCCGCGAACTGCCCAGCGCGGTCATGGCCGAGGAAATGCTGGTGCCCGGCCAGGGCCAGGTGCGCGCCTTCGTCAGCGTCGCCGGCAACCCGGTGCTGTCCTCGCCCAACGGCCGCCAGCTGGAACAAGCCCTGGAGCAAC
>CBIHQF010000317.1:0-5286 GCA_966211665.1 uncultured Pseudomonas sp.
TCGATAAACTCGACCTGATGCTGATCAGCCATGCCGACAACGATCACGCGGGAGGCGCTGAGGCCGTAGCACGCGGCATGTCGGTAGGGCAGGTGCTCAGCGGCGACGCCGATGCATTGCCCGCCGCCTTGCAGGCTTCGGCTTGCGAGGTGGGGCATAGTTGGCAATGGGACGTCGTGCGATTCACCACCTGGCGTTGGGCGCAGGCCGCCGACAGCAATCAAGCATCCTGCGTGTTGCTGGTCGAAGCCAATGGCGAACGCCTGCTGCTCACCGGCGATATCGACAGCTCCGCCGAGCATGCCCTGCTCGAAAGCGGATTCGATGTACGTGCCGATTGGTTGCTGGTGCCCCATCACGGTAGCCGCAGCTCGTCTTCGCCTGCGTTCGTGCAGGCGGTGGCGCCGCGCGCCGCGTTGCTATCACGAGGTCATCTCAACAGCTTCGGACATCCCCATGCGGAGGTGCTCGAGCGGTTACCCGCCCACCTTTACGACAGCGTCGAGCAGGGGGCGGTACGCATTCGGCTGGGCGCCTTCACGGTTGCTCGAGGTTTGCGGGCGCAGTCGCGCTTTTGGCGAGAAAAATGAGAACGGCGGCGGTCGGCGAGGCCGCGACCCTATGCTAGAGTGACGCCACTTTTCAAAGGGGATCTGCCACCGTGTGGGAACTGGTCAAAGCAGGCGGCTGGATGATGCTGCCAATCATTTTGTGTTCGATCGCAGCGGCCGGCATCGTTGCCGAACGTCTGTGGACCCTGCGGCCCAGCCGGGTCACTCCGTCCAATCTGCTCGGTCAGGTGTGGCGCTGGATCAAGGATAAAAAGCTCAATAATCAAAAACTCAAAGAGCTGCGCGCCAACTCGCCGTTGGGGCAAATCCTGGCCGCGGGTCTGGCCAACTCCAAGCATGGTCGCGAGATCATGAAAGAGTGCATCGAGGAGGCCGCGGCGCGCGTGGTCCACGAGTTGGAGCGCTACCTCAACGCCCTGGGCACCATTGCCGGAATAGCGCCACTGCTCGGTCTGCTGGGCACCGTGCTGGGCATGATCGAAATTTTCAGCTCATTCATGGGCTCGGGCATGGCCAACGCGCCGGTACTCGCCGGCGGTATCGCCAAGGCGCTGATCACCACCGCCGCCGGCTTGATGGTGGCGATTCCCGCGCTGTTCTTCCACCGTTACCTGCAGCGGCGCGTCGACGAACTGGTGGTCGGCATGGAGCAGGAGGCGATCAAACTGGTGGAAGTGGTGCAGGGCGATCGAGACGTCGATCTGGCTGAGGACAAGGCGTGAAATTCCGGCGCAAACCGCGGGAAAACGTCGAGATCAACCTGGCCTCGTTGATCGACGTGGTGTTTATCCTGCTGCTGTTTTTCGTGGTCACCACGACCTTCACCCGCGAGACCCAGCTCAAGGTCGATCTGCCGGAAGCCGCCACAGGCGCGCCGCCGGAGCAGACCGAGCTGAAGCAGCTCGAAGTGCTGATCGATGCCCAGGGCGGTTACGCCTTGAATGGCCAGGCGTTGTTGAAGAGCGACTTGGCCGCTCTGATGGCGGCGTTGCAGAAGGAGTCTGCGGGCGATAACAGCCTGCCGCTGATTATCAGCGCCGATGCGAAAACCCCGCACCAGGCGGTGATCAAGGCCATGGACGCAGCGGGCAAGCTGGGCTTCGCCCATTTGCGCATCACCACGGTCGAGGCGCAGGCGACGCCTTGAAGGCCCCGGGTTTATGAGCCTGAGCGAACGCTTGACGGCTGCCTGGTACGCCGGGCATCCGGCGCTCGCAGTGTTGCGGCCGCTGGAATGGCTTTACCGCGGCGTCGTGCGGCGCAAGCGCGAACGCTTTCTGGCCGGCGAGGGCAATATCTACCGCGCGCCGGTCCCGATTGTGGTGGTGGGTAATATCACCGTCGGCGGCACTGGCAAAACCCCGCTGATTCTTTGGCTGATCGAGCATTGTCGTAGCCGCGGTCTGCGGGTCGGTGTGGTCAGTCGCGGTTATGGCGCCAAACCGCCGCAATTGCCTTGGCGGGTGCGCGCCGACCAGTCGGCCGGCATCGCGGGCGACGAACCTTTATTGATCGTCCAGCGCAGCGGCGTGCCCTTGATGATCGACCCCGATCGCAGTCGTGCAGTGGCGGCCTTGCTGGCCGAGGAGCCGCTGGACCTGATTTTCAGCGACGACGGCCTGCAGCATTACCGCTTGGCCCGTGATCTGGAACTGGTGTTGATCGACGCGGCGCGCGGTCTGGGTAACCGCCGTTGCCTGCCTGCCGGGCCGCTGCGTGAGCCGGTCGAGCGCCTGCAGTCGGTGGATGCCGTGCTCTATAACGGCGCTGGCGAGGACAGTGCCGACGGCTATGGCTTCAGTTTGCGGCCGCGGGCGTTGATCAACCTGCGCAGCGGCGAGCAGCGCCCCTTGAGTCATTTCCCAACTGGCCAGGCCCTGCACGCGATAGCCGGTATCGGCAATCAGCAGCGTTTCTTCACGACCCTCGAACGGCTACACTGGCGGCCTGTCGCGCATGCTTTTGCCGACCATGCGCAGTTCGACGCGCAGCTGTTGAATTTCAGCCCCGCATTGCCGTTGGTGATGACGGAGAAGGATGCGGTCAAATGCCGTGCTTTCGCCGCCGAAGACTGGTGGTACCTGGCGGTGGATGCCGAGCCTTCGGCGGCCTTCGTCGCCTGGCTCGATGGGCAACTGCAGCGTTTGTTACCGCATCCCTAAGCGTCCTACCGTCAGAAGCCGTTCACTCAAGGATCTCCCATGGACCCGAAACTACTCGATATCTTGGCTTGCCCGCTGTGCAAGGGCCCGCTGAAACTGGCCGCCGATAAAAGCGAGCTGATCTGCAAGGCGGACGGCTTGGCGTTCCCCGTGCGCGACGGCATCCCGGTGATGCTCGAGACCGAAGCCCGTACCCTGAATGTCGACGAGCGCCTGGATAAATAAATGAGCACTGCTTTTACCGTTGTGATCCCTGCGCGTTACGCCTCCAGTCGCCTGCCGGGAAAGCCGTTGCAGGATATCGCCGGCAAGCCCATGGTCCGGCATGTCTGGGAGCAGGCTTGCAAAAGCAGTGCGCAGCGCGTGGTGGTGGCGACCGACGATGTACGCATCGTCGAGGTCTGCCGCGGCTTCGGCGCCGAGGTGCTGTTGACCCGCGTCGAGCACAACTCCGGTACTGACCGCTTGGCTGAGGTGGCTGCGGCCCTGGGGCTGGCGGCCGAGGCCATCGTGGTCAATGTGCAGGGCGACGAGCCGCTGATCCCGCCGTCGATCATCGATCAGGTGGCGGCCAACCTCGCCGCCAACCCGCAGGCGGCCATCGCCACGCTGGCCGAACCCATCGAGGACGCCGCGACGCTGTTCAATCCCAACGTGGTCAAGGTGGTCAGCGACTTGCACGGTTTGGCGCTGACCTTCAGCCGCGCGCCGCTGCCCTGGGCGCGCGATGCCTTCGCCGTCGACCGCGAGCGCCTGCCGGCCAATGTGCCTTACCGCCGGCATATCGGTATCTACGCCTACCGCGCCCAGTTCCTCCATGATTTCGTCGCTTGGGGCCCTTGCTGGCTGGAGGACGGCGAGTGCCTGGAGCAACTGCGCGCGCTCTGGCACGGCGTGCGTATCCATGTTGCCGATGCCTTGCAGGCACCGCCTGCCGGGGTCGATACCCAGGACGATCTCGATCGCGTCCGTCGCCTGCTGGGGGCTTGATGCGCGTCCTGTTCGTCTGCCTGGGCAATATTTGCCGTTCGCCGACCGCCGAGGCGGTGCTGCGCCACAAGCTGCGCGAAGCCGGGCTGGAGGGGCGCATCGAAGTCGACTCCGCGGGTACCGGCGACTGGCATATCGGTAAAGCCCCGGATGCTCGCACGCTGAGTGCGGCGAAACGGCGTGGTTATGACCTCTCCGCGCTACGCGGGCGGCAGGTCGCGGCGGACGACTTTGCGCGCTTCGATCTGATTCTGGCCATGGATAGCAGCAATTTGGGTCACCTGCAGCGCTTGCGCCCCAGCGCGGCCGTCGCCGAACTGGATCTGTTCCTGCGCCGCTATCAAGCGCCCGTCGATGATGTGCCGGATCCCTATTACGGTGGCGAGGAGGGTTTCGAGCAGGTGTTGGATCTGATCGAGCAGGCCAGCGACGCCCTGATCCTCGAGCTCAAGGGACGCTTATGAGTCTGCAGATTGAGCCAAATGTCTCGCTGAAGCCCCACAACAGCTTTGGCGTGGCGGTGTCGGCGCGCTGGTTCGCCGAAGCCCACGATGACTCGGATGTATTGCAGGCCCTGGCCTATGCGGCCGAACGGCAGCTGCCGTTGCAGGTGCTCGGCGGTGGCAGCAATCTGTTGTTGACCGGTGACGTCGAGGCGCTGGTGCTGCGGATGGCCAGTCGCGGTATCCGCATCTTGCAGGATGACGGCGAGCGGGTGCTGGTCGAAGCGGAGGCGGGCGAGCCCTGGCATCCCTTTGTGCTTTGGACGTTGCAACAGGGTTTCGTCGGCCTGGAAAACCTCAGCCTGATCCCCGGTACCGTCGGGGCCGCGCCGATGCAGAATATCGGGGCTTACGGCGTCGAGCTCAAAGACCTGTTCGCCGGTTTGACCGCCCTGGATCGCCGTAGCGGCGAACTGCGCGAGTTCGGCTTGGCGCAATGCGATTTCGCCTACCGCGACAGTCTGTTCAAGCGTGAGGCTGGACGTTGGTTGATTATGCGCGTGCGCTTCGCCCTGAGCCGTTCGGCGGCGCTGCATCTGGACTATGGCCCGGTGCGCCAGCGCCTGGCGGAGCAGGGCATAGCGGAGCCGGCGGCGATGGATGTGAGTCGCGCCATTTGCGCGATCCGCAGTGAAAAGCTGCCTGATCCGGCGCAGCTGGGCAATGCCGGCAGTTTTTTCAAAAATCCCCTGGTGTCGGCCGAGCAGGCCGAGCGCCTGCGCACCGAATATCCGGATCTGGTGGCCTACCCGCAGGCCGACGGCCGGGTCAAGCTGGCGGCGGGTTGGTTGATCGAACGGGCCGGTTGGAAGGGCTTTCGTGACGGCGACGCAGGTGTGCATCGGTTGCAGGCCCTAGTGTTGGTCAACCATGGCCAAGCGACGGGGTCGCAGTTGTTGGCGTTGGCGCAGCGGATTCAGGCGGATATCGTCCAGCGTTTCGCCGTCGAGCTGGAGATGGAGCCAAACCTGTTGTAAGCCGGATTGGTTTTAGCAGGCAATAAAAAGGTTCTTCGCGGAATTTCGGGGAAGTGCCGATTGACACCGGACTGGCAATTTT